>JAZSLD010000121.1:0-1964 GCA_045535195.1 Clostridia bacterium
CTATAGTAGAAATAAGGATATGTTTTGCTTTAATATATGTTTCTTTAATGCGTGCTTCTGCATCTGCCTCACTTACAATGTATTCATCTTTTTCTGAAAGCATAGTATCGAGTTTGCTTGCAAGATACATAGATTCTACAAACTTAGTATACGCAGCCTCGGTTGTACCCATTGCTTTAAGTTCGCTTTCAAAAACAGATTTACCGCCCATCTGTGTTATCTGTGAACCTATCTGCTGATTAATCTGTGATTTTTCTTCTTCTGTTAAAGCAATGCCCTGCTCTGTGGCTTTCTGGCATTTTATAACAGTTTTTACTGCTTCGTTGACAGCATCTTCTCTGGCTTTGTCGGCATTACCTTCGATTTTCCAGTAAGCCTCTGCCTCTTCAAAACTTGCGATACCTGCCTGGTTGAGCATATTATTCTGCACCTGAATAAAATACAGAACAACCTCCGCCTTTGTGATATCCTCACCATTTACAGTAGCAATAACAGTATTGTCAACAACCGTGCAACCGGACATTATGCCGATTAAAACGCACACGGCTATAACTGCTGATAAAAGTCTGAACTTTCTCATTTCAAACCACCCTTTCGCTGATGTATATTTCCAACTATCTCACTTAGATACAATTAGATACATTAATTATATCAGTAAAACTCTTATATGTGTTTACTTATTAAGTTTTTGTAATATAATCTTAATATTATCGAGCAAAGGCTGTTCAAATCTGTACCGCATTGACGACACATCGCCCGTGCCAAGGCGGATTTTGCCACGGTATTCCTTAATAAGTTCTACCGCCTTATCGGCAGACACTCCGCCGTGCGATACAAACTCTATATGCTCGCCCCTCTGGACGATTTCGTCAACACCTGCCGCACGGGCAAGGCATTTTATATATCCTACATCGAGCAGATTAAGCACCGGTTGAGGAATATCGCCGTAACGGTCGATAAACTCATCGGTAACATCGTAAAAATCTTCTTCGCTTTCTATAGCGGAGATTTTTTTATACATCTCTACCCTCTGCCACTCAAACTCTATATAGTCTTTGGGGATATAAGCGTCAAGATGAAGTTCAACGACCACCTCGGTTTTTGGCGGTGCTTCGATGCCTTTGATGTTGTTTACCGCCTGTTCTAAAAGCATACAATACATATCGTAGCCGACGAGGTTCATATTACCGTGCTGTTGCTTACCCAAAAGGTTGCCTGCACCACGGATTTCAAGGTCTCGCATAGCGATTTTAAAACCTGAGCCGAATTCGGTAAACTCTCTTATCGCCTGCAGACGTTTTTGCGCAACCTGGTCTAATATCTTACTGCGTTCATACGTTAAATACGCATACGCAAGGCGGTTTGAGCGCCCTACTCTGCCACGCAATTGATAAAGTTGAGACAGGCCCAGTTTATCGGCATTTTCTATTATGATGGTATTTACATTTGAAACATCAAGACCTGTTTCAATGATGGTTGTACAAACCAAAATATCTGTTTCGCCTTCCATAAGGCTCATCATAATTTTTTCAAGTTGGGTTTCGTTCATTTTACCGTGCGCCACGGCAATATTGGCATCGGGAAACTTTTCTTTAAGTTCTGCCGCTTTGCGTTCTATGCCCTCTACCCTGTTAAAAAGATAGTACACCTGTCCGTGCCGTGAAAGTTCACGCTCGATAGCGTTTGCAAGCACAGCATCGTTTTTTTCAAGTACAAACGTCTGCACAGGATAGCGGTCTTGCGGTGGCTCTGTAAGAACGCTTAAATCACGTATACCAACCATAGCCATATGCAGAGTTCTGGGGATTGGTGTAGCACTTAACGTAAGCACATCTACATTTGTTTTCATCTCTTTAAGGCGCTCTTTATCACCAACGCCAAAACGCTGCTCCTCATCGATAATGAGAAGCCCGAGATTTTTGAAGTTGACATCCTTCTGCAAAATCCTAAGTCGGATCGTAGCC
>JAZSLD010000055.1:0-3082 GCA_045535195.1 Clostridia bacterium
AAGCCACATAAGCATATCGCCATACATAAGTGCAAACGAAAGTTTTATAAGCAAAGGCACAGTGAGTACAAAGCCGCTGCCTTTTTCAAAAGACGAAAGGTTTAGCGATATAACGGGTACATTGCCAAAGCCGCTGTTTTCGAGCGCTTTTCTAAGCAAAAATATGTAGTTGGACGCTCTGCAACCGCCGCCCGTCTGTGTGATTATAAGCGCAGTTTTGTCTGTGTCGTACTTACCGCTTTTAAGTGCGTCTATCATCTGCCCTATAACGAGCATTGCGGGATAACAAATGTCATTGTGCACGCTTTTAAGCCCCTCGTTTATAACGGACTGGTCACAGTTTGAAAGCACTTCAACATCGTAGCCGAAATCCTTTAAAAGAGGCTCAATTATTTTAAAATGAATAGGCAGCATAGTAGGCGCCAGTATTTTATGAGTTTTGCGCATATCTGCTGTGAATTTTGGAAATCTACCCTCTTGCACGGCAGACACCTCCTTATTTTTAGCCGTTGCGTAACGCCTGTCAATGACAACAAGCCGAAAGATGCCGAAATTCCACCGTTTTAGGCGGGTTCGGATTATTTTGTTTCGGCTACTTTCAGGTTGTCGTCCATGGCAGCCTGCAGGCTTCTTATTCTTATCTTTACTGCACCGAGGTTGTTAATCTCGTCAATCTTAATTTGCGTATACAGTTTTCCGTGACTTCGCAGAATGTCGCTCACTTCGTCGCTTGTTACGGCGTCTATTCCGCAACCGAACGACACCAACTGCACCAGTTGAGTGTTTTCAGCCGTGGTTACAAATTCAGCCGCATTGTACATTCTGGCGTGGTATGTCCACTGGTTTAATACGGCGAGGTCGGGCTTGCCCGCAGGGCGTATGCTGTCCTCAGACAGCACCACAAACCCCAGCGACGAGGCAAGGCGGTCAATACCGTGGTTAATTTCGTTTTCGATATGGTACGGTCTGCCGGCAAGCACAATAGTTTTTGCGCCGTTTGCCTTAGCATATGCAATAGCCGCATCGCCCGCTTTGAAAACCTCTTCTTTATACTCTGCGTATTTTCTGTACGCACACTCTGCGCTGTGGCAGACTTCTTTGGCGGTTATATCGGGGAAATACTGTTTAAGCACCGCCAGAATTTTTTTGGTAAATACTTTTTTGTCGTTAAGTTTTATGTACGGATATATAAAGTTTACGCCGTTCAAATTCATATTGGCGGCAATGCTCTCGGGGTAGTACGCCACCACGGGGCAGTTGTAGCAGTTGTCGGATATTCCTTCGTCAAAATTATATGTCATACATGGGTAGAATATGTTATTAACGCCGTCCTCTACAAGATTTATAATGTGTCCGTGTACCATTTTGGCTGGGTAGCAAACCGTGTCGGACGGGATAGTGTGCTGACCTTTTGCATACACCTTGCGGCTGGACTGCCCTGATGTTACAACCTCAAAACCAAGTTCTGTAAAGAACTCGTGCCAGAAAGGCAGGTTTTCGTACATATTAAGCACCATGGGTATGCCTATTTTGCCACGCTTGCCCTCTTTTGACTCAAGCGACTGTAAACGTTCTGTCTTAAATTTATAAAGGTTTGGTAAATCCTTTGCCACACCGCCGCCCAACGGCTTTTCGCAGCGGTTGCCCGATATAAACTTTCTTCCGCCAGAAAATTCGTTTACGGTAAGCGAACAGCGGTTGTTGCACAAGCCGCATCTGGTTGCTTTTGATGTGTGCGTAAATTCGCTGAGCCCGTCACGAGTGATAAGCGTGCTTTCGCCTTTGTTGGTACGTGCAAACAGCGCCGCACCATAAGCACCCATAAGCCCTGCAATGTTGGGACGGATAACGTCCTTGCCGATTAAACGCTCAAAACTGCGGAGCACCGCATTGTTTAAAAATGTACCGCCCTGAACAACAATGTTGTTGCCGAGTTCGTCTGCATTTTTTGCACGGATAACCTTATATATAGCGTTCTTTACAACGCTTACGGCAAGTCCTGCCGAAATATCGGCAACGGTTGCACCGTTTTTCTGCGCCTGTTTAACGGACGAGTTCATAAACACAGTACAACGTGTGCCGAGGTCTACGGGGTTTTTGGCAAAGTTTGCAATCTGCGCAAAATCATCGGCGCTGTAGCCTAAAGACTTTGCAAATGTTTCTATAAACGAGCCGCAACCCGAAGAGCACGCTTCGTTTAACATAACGCTGCTTACTGCACCGTCTTTAATCTGGAAGCATTTAATATCCTGACCGCCGATGTCGATGATGAAGTCGGCATTGGGGTTAAAGTGCTTTGCGGCGGTGTAGTGCGCCACGGTTTCTACTATGCCGTGGTCTATGCCGAAAGCGTTTTTAAGCAGTTCTTCACCATATCCCGTAACGGCTGACGAAACAATCCTGATACGATTGCCGCAAAGTTCGTATATCTTTTTAAGTTCCGCTTTTATAATATCCAACGGAGAGCCGAGGTTGGAACGGTAGAAACTGTATAAAATCTTTTTTTCTTCACTTATAAGGCATACCTTTGTGGTGGTACTGCCTGCGTCAATGCCAAGGTATGCATCGCCACGGTAAGACGAAATGTCTTCTTCTGCAACGTCATTTGCACTATGGCGGGCAATAAAGTGGTCGTACTCCTCACTCGTTTTAAAAAGCGGCGGCAGGCTGTTTACGGCAGACTCCTCTCTTTTTTGAGAAAGCAGCGAGCAAATTTCGTCATATGTATAAACCCTCTCGCACGTGTCGGCATAAACTGCCGCACCGAGTGCCACAAAATACTCTGCAATATCGGGGAAAATTGCGTGGTCTTCGTCTAAATTAAGCGTTTTTATAAACCGCTGGCGCAAACACTTTAAAAATGCTAAAGGACCGCCGAGGAACAGTACATTGCCCTCTATAGGACTGCCCTGCGCAAGCCCTGCAATGGTCTGGTCAACCACCGCCTGAAATATGCTTGCGGCGATGTTCTCTTTCTGTGCGCCCTGATTGATAAGCGGCTGAATATCAGTTTTTGCAAAAACGCCGCATCGTGATGCGATGGGGTATATTGCGTTGTGTTTAAGGCCGAGTTCGTCAAGTT
>JAZSLD010000051.1:0-3888 GCA_045535195.1 Clostridia bacterium
CAAGTTTTTTAGCATAAATAGGGTCAAGCGCATGCTCTGCGTCAATAAATGCAACCTCACCGCCGAGTTTTTGTGCTTCGGCAATTACGTGCAGGCAGACAGTTGTTTTACCTGACGATTCAGGACCGTAAATTTCGATAATTCTGCCTCTTGGAAGTCCGCCGATTCCGAGAGCAAGGTCAAGGCTTATAGAGCCTGTTGAGATAACGTCAACTTTTTTATAACGAGCATCACCCAAACGCATAATAGCGTTTTCGCCGTATGTTTTTTCAATCTGACCGATAGCAGCAGCCAATGCGGCAGCTTTATCGCTTCCGTCTTTTATTTCAAGTTTTTTGGTATCTTTAGCCATATGTATCACCTCATAAACTATATTACATTTATCATATCATATTTATAAAAAAAAATCAATCTGTTAAATTTATTTTAAACAAAAAATCGGCACCATAAATTGCATGTTTATTTAATGCGAATTTTAAGCAAATTAATGCTGTAACGAATTTTTCAGGAGGTGATTTAAGATGATGAACAAAGCAAACAAACAGGCAATGGATAGATTCAAATATGAAGTAGCCAACGAACTCGGAGTAAACCTCAAAGAAGGTTACAACGGCGACCTTACTGCTAAAGAAAACGGCAGCGTAGGTGGAATGATGGTTAAAAAAATGATTGAACAGTACGAAAGAGAATTAAGCGGTAAATAATTGATTTTCTTTAAATCGAAAAGGAGCACAGTTTTTTAACTATGCTCCTTTTAATTTAAAACGCAATTCACTGAGTATTTTCTTTTCAAGGCGTGAAACCTGCACTTGCGATATTCCGAGTACATCTGAAATTTCGCGTTGTGTTTTTCCTTTGAAATATCTGAGCAAAATTATCTTTTTATCACGGTCTCCGAGTTTTTCTATAAGTTGGCGCAGAGCAATGGTATTTACCAATCCGTCCTCGCCGCTGTTCTCATCGGCAAGTTTGTCTATAAGGTAAATATCGCCACGCTCTCCTTGATGAACAGATTTATACAAAGACTCTGTGGGGCTTACCGCATCAAGCGCCATAACAACATTTTCCTGACTTTCACCGATTTTGTCTGCTATTTCGCTTACGCTGGCGGCTCTGCCGAGTTCTTTTTCCATAATCTCTTTAACGGCACACGCCCTGCCTGCGATTTCTTTTAAACTGCGCGATACTTTTATCATACCGTCATCACGCAGAAAGCGTTTAATCTCGCCCATTATCATCGGCACGGCATAGGTTGAAAAGCGTACATTGTACGAAACATCAAATTTATCAACCGCTTTTATAATACCTATACAGCCTATCTGGAATAGGTCTTCGGCATCGTAACCTCTTCCGAGAAACTTTTTTACTATGCTGTGCACAAGCCCTAAATTTTGCTCTACTATTTCCTCACGTGCAGATTTATCACCGTTTTTTGCTTTTAAAATAAGTTCCGGTGTGTTCTCATACATATCCGCACAGCCTCCGTACTACAGTCGTGAGCCTATGCGTTTTTTCATAGTGACTTTGGTGCCTATACCCACAATGGACTCTACCTCTACGGTATCCATAAATGTTTCCATAACGGTAAAACCCATTCCAGAACGCTCCATTTCAGGATTTGTGGTATAAAGCGGTTCCCTTGCTTTTTCAACATCGGGAATACCTTTTCCGTTATCTTTTACAATAACGGTAATGAGTTTTTCCTCCAAAGTACATTCCATATGTATATCGCCACGCTGTTCGCCATAGCCGTGAACTATAGCGTTGGTTACAGCCTCGGAAACGGCGGTTTTTACATCTGCCATCTCCTCTATAGTGGGGTCTGCCTGCGAAAGCAGCGCCGCCACACAAAGACGCGCAAATCCCTCATTTTCGGACTTGCTTAAAAATGTTATATTTACTTTGTTTTTAACTTCCATCGTATTTTCCTCCTATGCCAATTTGTCAATCTCATCAGCGTTATCGGCAACTTTAATGATATCAGGTATGCCTGAAAGTGCCAGAAGTTTGTCCACCGTTTTATTTGCAGACACTATATACACCTGACCGCCAAGACTTTTCATAAGTTTGTATCTGCCGATTATAACGCCGATACCTGAACTGTCCATAAAAGTAAGTGCAGATAAGTCAAAAACCAGCGTACTGATGCCTTCGCTGATGATTTTATTGTCTATCTGCTCCTTGATTTCGGCAGAGCAGTGATGGTCTAACTCGCCGATAATTCTGGCATAGAGTTTGTTTTGCTGACTTAAAAGGTTTATATGCAAGAATATCCCTCCTGTTAATTGGTAATATATGGAATATTCTATACTTGTCCCAAAAGTCCTTTGATGAAAATTATATAGTTTTGTCGGTTTGTGAAAACTTTTCGACAGTTTTCCGCATCTCTCCTGCCATATAAAGCGAGCCGAGAACACATATTACGTCGCAATCGCTTTCAACCGCTATTTTAAATGCCTGCTGATTATCTTGTATATAATCTGTTTCAGGATGACTTTTTGACACAAGATTATATACTTCCTCCGGATTTACGCACCTTTCCGACGGAACAGAAGTTACGGTAATTTTACCGTTTGCACCAGCCACTACAGAACACGCTTTATCAATGTCTTTTTCATTCAATATCCCAAAGATATAATGCACTTTTTTGCCGGCAAAGAATTTATCTGCCGACAGCAAAAATGCGCTTATACCGTGAGAATTATGCGCACCGTCAATAACAATGGTTTTTCCGTTTGTTTTAAAAACTTCAAATCTGCATTTCCACGTTGCCATTTCGATACCTTTTTTTATGTTTGAATATTCAACACCTAAATAAGATGCAACCTCAATGGCACACAAGGCGTTGTAAACCTGATACTCTCCCACAAGTTTCAAATTATACTCATCGCCACGATAATTAAATACAGAGCCGTTTATATCGCATTTTTTAATATCGAGTTCTTTGGTATCGGGCACAATAAGATGCGATTTTTTTTCGGTGCAAGTATCCGCAATTACCCCCGCCACACTTTTATCCTGCAATGGATAAGATACAACGGGGCAATTTCCTTTAACTGTTCCGCATTTTTCAAAAGCGATTTCTGCTAAGGTGCTGCCAAGGTACTGCATATGGTCGTAGCCTATGGCGCAGATAACTGTGCAAAGCGGATTTTTAATAATATTGGTAGCGTCAAATCTTCCGCCAAGACCAACTTCAAGCACCACAACATCACAGTTGCACTCTTTAAAATAAATAAAGCCAACTGCACATATAACGTCAAATACAGTACAGTAAATGCCGTCTTTTTCCAAAACTTCCACTGCGCATTTTACACGTTTTGTAATGCGTTCAAGGTCGATATTTGATATAGGGATATTATTTATACAAATTCTCTCATTAAAATATTCAATAAAAGGTGAGGTAAATAACCCCACCTTTTTGTTTTGTGCAATTAAAATGCTGTTTATCATAGACGACACCGAGCCTTTGCCGTTGGTGCCCGCAACATGTATAAAATTCATATCCTCGTGCGGATTACCGACTTCGGCAAGAAGTGCCTCTATATTTTTAAGTCCGGCTTTTTTGCCGAAAGTTCTGAGAGAATGAATGTAATCTACTGCGTTCATTCTATCATCCTTTCAGTTTAGCAAGACTCTCCTCTACTTTTGCAAGCATATCTTTGTACTTGGCAAGTTTTTCACGCTCTTCATTAACAACTTTTTCAGGTGCTTTGTCAACAAAGCCGGCATTATTCAGTTTACCCTCGGCACGTTTGATTTCAGAAACCAAAGTCGCCTGCTCTTTTGTAAGGCGTTCAACCTCTTTCTCTCGGTCTACGAGGTCGTCAAGCGGAATATAAACTGTAGCACCCTCTACTACTGTATTAACAGCGTTTTCGTCAAGTC
>JAZSLD010000153.1:0-5055 GCA_045535195.1 Clostridia bacterium
ATTGTGCTGAGCAGTTGAAACAATATGGAGTCAAACTAATTTACAAATCAGATTTTCATCAGAAATTTGTGATTATAGATCAATCTGTTGTTTGGTATGGAAGTGTTAATTTCCTGAGCTTTGGTACACACGAAGAAAGCATTATGAGATTTGAAAATAGTGATGTTGCTCATCAACTAATGGATACGATTATATAAGAATTTTCAATAGCATCAATAAAGCATCAAAAGGCATAAGGTTCAAAAGACCGAATGCTACAAACGGCTCAACAGTGGGAACAATTTGAACAGTCTTTGATATTTGACACGACCTCCAAAACCGCGTGCCGTGAGTTCAAGTCTTACTACCCCTGTAAAGGAAAAAGGTGTCCGTTGCGGACACCTTTTTTGCTTTGTAAAAATAGAGTAAGACTTGAACTCATGCCCCATGCTTTGAGCGTATGGCGCAATATGCCGGTGGCATATTGTGTAGCGAAAAGGTGCGAGGAGGGGACCAAAGCGTGCTTTGGTCGACGAGCAAGGCGGATTGCAAAGCAATACGAAAGTCTTACTACCCCTGTAAAGGAAAAAGGTGTCCGATGCGGACACCTTTTTTGCTTTGTAAAAACAGAGTAAGACTTGAACTCATGCCCCATGCTTTGAGCGTATGGCACAATATGCCGGTGGCATATGATGATGAAAACAGAAAAGAAAAATGAAACTTACTACAAGCAAAATATGCGAAAACAGTTTTTGAATGGTATGGAAAAGAAATAAATTGAATAATACAAGGATAAAATCTGGCAAACCAAGTTTTTATCCTTGATTTTTTGCATAAAAATAACTGATTGCATTGTTAATACTCCATAACCAGTTAAATTATTATGTAGATTAAATATACATAAAATGAAAGGCCGCTAAGCACAAACATTGTCCAATGCGTAGGAGTGTTTTTTCAAAGCCACCGCTATAGAATTTCTATTATAAATACACCGTTCTGCCTACCAGAAAATCTGTTTTAATAACTTTTGCATTTGATACCACCTGTTTAAACTGATTTTGATGATAGTATATGCAAATGTGATAATATTAAACATATAAAAAAGACAGTTCGATACGAACTGTCTTTTTAGGCGATGTGTCGCAATATTAATGTAAATCTTTTTCATATATTAATTCAGTGTTTTTATCTTTGCTGATTTTAAATCCAAGTTTTTCATAAAATGCTCTTGCTCTTAAATTGGATTTGAATACGGTAAGATAGTATTTGCTTATATCTCTTGATTTTAATTCGTTTTCAAAGGTCTTAACCAGTGTGCTTGCCACATCGGTTCCTTTAAAATCGTCTAACACACAAATTGATAAAAGGTCTCCTGTAATAGCAGCAACTTTTTTGTCTGGTGTTTTTTGGCTGTTTTTACTCTTGAAAGATTTTAAAATACTTTTGATTTTATCAAATACTCTGGTGAGTGCTCTTTTATCTAATTTTATACATAAAGCCAATAATCTCATAGAAAGTTTCCATTTATATTTGCTTTCAAAATTTGCGCGGGCCTTTGTGCCGGTGAGATACCCCATACAAAACCCTATAATTCCTTGGGAATCATTTGTTGCAACAATGAATGGTGATTTTTCATTAAAATATTCGCCATAATATTTTTCTAATAAATCATTTCCTAACGAAGACAAAAAATATTCAGAAAAGCACGCTAGATGGACTTGAGCAATTTGTTTTAAATCATCTTTATTGGCATTTCTGTATGTAATCATAAATAATCCGCCTTTCATTGTGACAGTTATGTGTTGATGATTATAATAAGTTTATCATATTTTTTATATAAATGTCAACGATGTATTCAATTAAAGTTTAGATGTGAAGTTACATATTTTCTCAAATAATAAAAAATTCTGTTATAAGCACTACCGAGCAGCAAACAATTGCAACTTTAAAAAGGTCTGCGCCAAGCCAAGCCGCAACAATTCCTGCAAGCAGAGCAACTGTTCCCGATATCGGCGACTGTGTTGCGTTTACAATCGCCGGAAATGTCATCACAGCTAAAGTTACATACGGAACATAATAGAGAAACGACTGTACAAACCTGTTCGTTATTGGGCGCTGTATAAGCGTCATCGGCAAAGCACGTATTGCATACGAAACGGCTGCCATAATAAATATGTAAATATACGTGTTCATTGCTGATTAGCCTCCTTGTTATCGCCTTGGGGGAATAATATTGCAGCAGCAGATGCCAGCACAATTGTTAAAATTATAGTTCGTGTTCCGTCTGATAAAGAGGAAACGAACGGAATATTTGCTGCCGCCCAACTTGCTGCAAAGCAAATAAGAATAAGTCCGGTTAAGACTTTGCTTTTGCGTGCCGGCGGAACAATAACCGCTAAAAACATTCCGTACAGTGCCACGCTGAAAGCACTTACCAATCGTAGAGGAAGCATATTTCCTGCAATGTTTCCGAGTGCAGTACCTGCTGCCCATAGCGGTATAGATGTAAGCATTGCGCCGTATGTATACAAAGGATTCAGGTATCCTTCGCGCGATATATTTATGGCAAACAACTCATCCGTTATGTCAAAAGCGATAAAAAATCTGTGAAAAAACGGCATTTGCGGATCAATTCTCTGACTCAGAGCGCAACTCATCAGCAGATACCTTGCGTTTGCAATTAGCGTGATTATAGCAATTTCAATATATGCGGCACTTGCGGCAATAACGGTAAAGCCTGCGTATTCACCTGCTGAAGCATTGCATAAAAGGCTTGCCAAAGTAGACTGAAAAGGCGTAAGTCCTGCGGTTTTTGCTGCGATGCCGAGCGAAAACGCCACGGCAAAATACCCTAAACCGATTGGAAATCCGTCTACCATACCGTTTGAAAAAATATCTCTGTTCGATTTTGTTTTAAGTGAATATCTCATATATAATACCTTCGTTCGCAAATAATTAAACATATTATATCACATAATTTTAAGTTTGTAAAATATTAGTGAACAGCTTTGGTTATAAACTTCTCGTTTTTTGAATAGAAATATTGTAAGACAAACGAGAGGAGTGTAGAAATTGATTTCAGACAGCACTAATAATGAAGTATTTCTTACAGGCACGGTAGATAGCGAACTTACATACAGCCACGAGGTGTACGGAGAAGGGTTTTATTCATTTTTTATTAAAATTTTTCGTTTAAGCAATATGTGCGATAGAATAAATGTCACCGTTTCAGAAAGACTGCTAAAAGATTTAAATCTTTATGAGGGATGCGAAATATCTGTTTCAGGACAGTTCCGTTCTTACAATAATTATTCGCAGGAGGGTAACAAACTTATTCTAACGGTGTTTGCAAGAGATATTTGTTTGGGAAATTCCGATGCTGAAAAAAATCCAAATCATATATACCTGAACGGTTTTTTGTGTAAACAACCCGTATATCGCACCACGCCGTTCGGCAGAGAAATTACCGACCTTTTGCTCGCCGTAAATAGAGCGTATAATAAATCGGATTACATACCGTGCATTGCGTGGGGCAGAAACGCACGTTTTTCTTCAACTCTTTCAGTTGGCGACAATATAAAAATCTGGGGCAGAATACAAAGCAGAGAGTATCAGAAAAAAATAAGCGAAACAGAAAGTATTACAAAAACTGCATATGAAATTTCTGTTTCTAAGATGGAAGTGGTAGAAAAAGAAAACCTCGAAATTGAAATTGTTTAATTTTACCTGAATAAACATTTGTTAATATCACAAAATATATCTGCAAGTAAGTTTTACACTTGTGTAAGATAAAATTTAAGGAGAGATTACAAATGTCAAGTTCAAATTCTAACTCAAATGTAAAAAAAGAAGCCAAAGCCGCTATGAATAAGTTCAAAATGGAAGCAGCCAGCGAAGTTGGCGTAAATTTGAAAGAGGGCTACAACGGCGATTTAACATCTAGACAGGCTGGTTCTGTGGGCGGTCAGATGGTAAAAAAAATGATCCAAGATATGGAAAGCAGAATGCAGTAATCGGTTGCAAATATCGGTAAAAGGGGCTATTGAAATAGCCTCTTTTATTTTTGCGGTTTATGTTGACATTTGACGTACTGTTTGTTAAAATAAAATTCCCTGTATAAATTTTAAAAATAGCGAACGGAGCGTTGTAATGAAAAGCACGAAAAAGCGTGAGATAGGTCTAGGCGATAATCTCTACGGTATTCCGCTTGACGATATATTAACACCTGATGAACTTAACCAGATGCGTAAAGACACATCTGCAATGAACAGGCGAAAGAGAAGAGAAAAAAAGAAAAGAACTGAATCGAAAAAAATTAATTTTAATAAAATCAAAATACCAGAAATTAAGTTTACAAAAAATATTGCATACATACTTGCCGTAATCGCAGCGGTACTTTTGCTGTTTTTGATTTTTAAAAAACCCATAACTGCAAGAATTGCGCCTAAAATGTTTGTTGCCGATGCCTTAAAAGAAACTGTTTCGTCGGTTGAAAATGAAACCCAGCAGATAATCAAAAGCGTTTTTGGATTTGATTTATTTAATGAAAAGGAACTTACTGTTTCTGCATCAGGCGGTATAGATGCAGATTCTAATAATATGATTTCTGATTTGTCTATGAATATAGAGGCGGGATATTCCAAAAAAAGCAGTAATGCTGTTGCGAGATGGCAATATCTTCATAGCGGAGAGGAATTTGCTTCGTCAACTGTATATTTAAATGATGAAGAGGTTGGATTTAATGTTCCGCAAGTGTTCGGTGAATACTGGACGGCCCCCGCAAAGACCTTCGGTAAAGAATGGAACGAAAGCGGGCTTCGTAAAGTGCTTTATGCAGATGCCGTGGGCGAAGATGCGGACCTTTCGTTTTCCAACACTTTCGGCAGACAAACATTTGTTTCTGCACAGGGCATGAAAGATGCATCACGCCTTACCGAAAAACTGATATCTTCTGCAAAAGCAAAATATAACGGTAAAACTGAAATTGCAATAAACGGTGAAAGCAAACTTGCACGTTCGTTTGTGCTTGAATTTAATCAGCAAGACATCGTTTTGTATTTTACACAAATGGCAGAC
>JAZSLD010000194.1:0-2110 GCA_045535195.1 Clostridia bacterium
CAATGGAAGATATCGCACGCCTTGCAGAGCGTATTATGGTAATGTGTGACGGCGAACTTAAAATGTTTGATACTGTAGAGAATATTTTTGCGCGCTCTGCCGAACTTTCTTCAATGGGGTTAAATGTTCCTCAGGCGTGTCTTGTTATGCAGGGGTTAAAGAAAAACGGAATAGCCGTTGATGATAAAATTTACACCGTAGAAAAGGCCTGCAAGGAAATTCTGCGTTATCTGGGTGAGGTGGAAAAATGCTGAAAGATATTACATTAGGGCAGTATTTTCCTATAGAATCGCCCGTACATTCTATGGACCCGAGAATAAAAATAATTCTTACTCTGGTTTTTATAATCGCCATATTCTTTATAAAAAGTCTGTGGGGCTTTGCTGCAGTAGCGCTTTATGTTATTTTTGCAGTAAAACTTTCCAAGGTGAGTTTTAAATTGGTGTTAAAAGGTATACGGCCTATACTGTTTTTGATAATATTTACTGCTTTAATTAATCTTTTTATGACAAATGGTGAAATTGTTAATATCGGCGGTGTGCCGTTAAAAGCAGGATTTTTAAAAATCACAAAAGAGGGCGTGTACAGTGCAGTTGTTATGAGTTTAAGGCTAGTGTTTTTAGTTATGGGAACGTCAATTCTTACACTTACAACTTCTCCGATACTTTTAACTGACGGTGTGGAAAAATTACTGTCGCCGTTTTCTAAAGTCGGTTTACCTGCACACGAACTTGCTATGATGATGACAATCGCTTTAAGGTTTATACCAACGCTTTTAGAGGAAACAGATAAAATTATGAAAGCGCAGATGGCACGTGGTGCTGATTTTGAAAGCGGAAATATCATAAGCAGGGCAAAGGCACTTATACCTATACTCGTTCCGCTTTTTATAAGTTCTTTCCGCCGTGCCGATGAACTTGCTGTTGCAATGGAGTGCAGATGTTACCGTGGCGGCAAAGGAAGAACGCGGCTTAATGAACTTAAAATAGGCACAAAAGATTGGATTGCGTGCCTTACCACGCTAACCTTTATGGCGGTAATTGTGTTGATAAATATGTATTTATGAGGTTGATATGAGTACTTATAAACTTACGTTGTCGTATGACGGTACTGATTACTGCGGGTTTCAACTGCAACCCAATGGACGTACTATTCAGGGGTGTCTTGAAGATGCACTTACAAAGGTTTATAAAACCAATATAAAAATAAAAGGCTGTAGCAGAACAGATGCAGGTGTTCATGCAAGAATGTATGTGTGCTCTTACATTGCACCTGACTGTGTACCTGCTGATAAACTCCCTTTGGCTGTGCGTGCGTATTTACCTGAAGATATTTGTGTGTCTAAGTGCGAATTGGTGCCCGATGAATTCCATGCACGATATGATAACTGCGGAAAAACATATTGTTATACAATAAATACGGCGATGTTTCAGGATGTATTTACACGTCGCTTTGAGTGGCACTATCCTAAAAAACTTGATGTGGAAAAAATGCAGAAAGCCGCTGATTGCTTTTTGGGTGCACACGATTTTTCGGGATTTATGTCGGCCGGCAGTAATATTATAGGTACAGTTCGCACCGTAACACGTTTAGACGTGGTGCGTGACGGTGAAAAAGTAAAAATATATATCCGTGCAGACGGATACCTTTATAATATGGTGCGTATAATTGCAGGTACACTTGCAATGGTAGGGAACGGAAAAATTAATCCTGATGATATGGCAGATATTATCGCCTCGTGTGATAGAACTCGTGCAGGAATAACTGCTCCGCCCGAGGGATTGACACTTTACGAAGTCCATTATGATAAAAATTTTTAGAGGTGATTTTATGAAAGATATTATACTAACATTTGATGATGGCAGAATTGATAATTACACTGTTGCATATCCTATCATGAAAAAATATGGTGTTAAATCTACTATGTTTATAACTACGGGATATGTGGATGGTACATGGAAAGGCAACAATTGGAAAAGTGCTAAAGGGGCTATGTCAAAAGAACATATAAAAGAGATGTATGATGATGGCTTTGAAATCGCCCTACACGGAGACAAACACATTACTGATATAGATGATTTTTCAACTTCTTTGAAAAAAATTGTAAAAA
>JAZSLD010000231.1:0-3412 GCA_045535195.1 Clostridia bacterium
CCGCCGCTTTCCTTCAAAGTTATCACCCCGAAGGGATCAAACTATGAACTCTCGCTCGACTTGCATGTGTTAGGCACGCCGCCAGCGTTCGTCCTGAGCCAGGATCAAACTCTCAATAAAATATTGATAAGCTCTCATAGCTCAAAATTCATGTCTGACTTACGTAACCTTTTTAAATTCGTACACCACATGGTTTTGAAAGTCAAATTTAACGTAATCCTTCGTCAAAATGCTCGTGAATACATTTAGTATTCACTCCGCTTTTTCCTTGACTAACAAAAAATTTGTTCTTTCAAAACTCTTCGACCTATTTCATAGGAAAATTTTTGCCCTTTTCGTAAAGCAGGCTGCTGCCAGGCTGTTTGCCTTGCAAAGCCGATGAGCGATAAGGGTGGGAATTTTACATGAAATAGGCATATGCGTTCGAGTTTAAAAAGGTTATTGTATAAAGTGCATTTTTAAAACTCTTTGGACTTTTCAAAAAGTCCCGCTTTTTTTATGCTGTTCATTTTTCAAAGATCAATTCCGTCTACCCGCTTTTCCCGAGCGACTTGATTATTGTACCACATCCAAAACTCTTTGTCAACACCTTTTTTTAAGTTTTTTAAACTTTTTTAAAGAGATTGAAAACGCCGTTTTGAGTGGTGCTTTACTAATATATCACAGACAGTCTGCATATGTCAACACATTTTTTTGATTTTTGTTAAAATGCCTTAACAAAATACTTTTTCAAACAATTTATATTGACATTTATACAAAAAGGCGGAGAATTAATCTCCGCCATAAAAATAGATTACATTTTTTTGCCTTCAAATTCAGCACGCTTTTTAAGGTTAGTCATCAGTTTATCAAAATTGGCAGGTGTAAGCGACTGGTCACCATCACAAAGTGCACACTCAGGATTGTTGTGTACCTCTATAATAAGTCCATCTGCACCGGCAGCAACCGCTGTTTTTGAAAGAGGCTCAACAAGCCATGCAACACCCGATGCGTGGCTGGGGTCGATAATAACAGGCAGGTGCGAAAGTTTTTTAAGCAAAGGAACCGCTGTAATATCAAGAGTGTTTCTTACGATAGTTTCAAATGTCCTGATGCCTCGCTCGCAAAGGATAACATTGTTATTACCGTTTGCCATAATATATTCGGCACTCATCAGGAATTCTTCGATAGTATTTGCAAGGCCGCGTTTTAAAAGGATAGGCTTATCACTCTTGCCGAGTTCTTTTAAAAGTTGGAAATTCTGCATATTTCTTGCGCCGACCTGAATAACATCAACATCAGCAAACAAATCAATATGTTCTATGCCCATAATTTCTGTTACGATAGGCAGACCGGTTGCTTTTTTCGCTTCAAGCAAAAGTCTGATGCCCTCACCGTGCAAGCCCTGAAAAGAGTATGGCGATGTTCTGGGTTTGAACGCACCGCCACGAAGAAGTGTTGCGCCGCTTTTTTTAACAGCCTCGGCAACTTCTATAATCTGCTCTTCGCTTTCAACCGAGCAAGGACCTGCAATAACATTGAAATAGCCTTCACCGATTTTAGCGTTACCAACTTCAACAATGGTGTCTTCTGAATGAAATTTTCTGTTTGCTGCTTTATAAGGCTCGCTGACACGTTTAACGGTATCTACAATTTCATTAGCAAGAATGGAATCCATATCAACCTTAGAAGTATCACCGATAAGCGCAATAACTGTATCGTAATGACCGAGGTTGACATTGGTAGACACACCCATTGCATGAAATTTATCAATGAGTTCAGAAACTTTTTTCTGTGGTGAGTTTTGTTTTAAGATAACAATCATTTAATTTGCCCTCCTTTTTTATATATCGGTCGGAAAGCATATGTGAACACTTCTACAATCGATAATAAAACATTATACTCCCGTGTTAAAAAAATGTCAACCATTTTTGTTTTTATACATATAAAAACCCTGACATTTTCAGGGCTTTTACACTATCTGTTATATTCTTTTATCTTTCTGTCTATCTGGCGCTTAGCATCACGGTCGGCGATAGCGTCACGTTTATCATAAAGTTTTTTACCTTTAACAAGCGCAAGTTCTATTTTTATTCGTGAACCTTTGAGATATACTTTAAGCGGGACTAAAGAATATCCCGTTTCTTTGGTCTTGCCGATAAGTTTGCGTATTTCGTACTTATGCAAGAGCAATTTGCGTTCACGCAATGGATCACGGTTAAAGATATTCCCTTTTTCGTAAGGGCTTACGTGCATATTGTGCAATATAACCTCGCCGTTTCGCAAATTTGCATAAGAGTCTTTAAGATTAACTCCGCCCGCACGCATAGATTTAACCTCTGTGCCAACCAATTCTATTCCGCACTCATACGTATCTTCAATAAAATAATCATGGTACGCCTTTTTGTTTTGAGCAAGCAATTTAATGCTTTCAGCCATAATAATCACCTTCCGTCAACTAATGCAAAGTCTATCTCGCGCAGGGCGGTATTAACTGCTGCCACCTCCACACGTACATTGTCTCCTATTTTATATACCTTTTTATTATGTTCACCTGTTAAAGTGAGATTTTTTTCATCATATATATAATAATCGTCTTTCAAATCAGCCACACGGACAAAACCCTCCACGGTGTTATCGAGTTCTACAAAAAATCCGAACGACGCAACCGAGGATATAACCCCGTCAAACCTTTCGCCTATCTTGCCAATCATATACTGTGCTTTTTTAAGGTCCTCCACCTCACGTTCAGCCTCCTGCGCATTCAATTCCATTTCGCTCGAATGAAGTGCCGCAGACGCTGCAAACTGATGCAGTTTATCCTGACGCTGATTAGATGGCGTATTTAGAAGATATTCTTTTATAATACGGTGAATGGCAAGGTCGGGGTATCTGCGTATAGGGGAAGTGAAATGGCAGTAATAATTACACGCCAGACCAAAATGCCCCATATTTTCAGGCGAGTACTTCGCTTTCATAAGCGAACGAAGCATAACACGACTGATTATGTTTTCCATAGGTGTACCGTCAATCTTATTTAAAAGATTTGCAAATTCTCTTGGTTGGACATCTTCGCCGCCTTTTATTCTAAACGACATATTGCTTAAAAAGTCGTTGAACGCTGTCAGTTTCTCCATAGACGGTTTTTCGTGCACGCGGTATACAAACGGTGCTTCAAGCCAATAAAACTGCTGTGCCACTGTTTCGTTGCATATAAGCATAAACTCCTCTATAATTCCGTGTGCAACGGTGGGACGGTATTTATAAATGTCTATGGGCTTGCCCTTATCGTCAAGTACAATCTTAGCCTCAGGAAAGTCAAAATTAATGCTTCCATGATTTACTCTTTTCTTTTTCAGAATAGCAGAAAGTTCCGCCATCAAAAAAATATCTTCCTTTATATATACATACTTATCGGCAAGTTTTTTATCGC
>JAZSLD010000115.1:0-1630 GCA_045535195.1 Clostridia bacterium
TTTCTAGCAGCTTCTGACTTTTTCTTACGTTTTACGCTGGGCTTCTCATAGTGTTCTCTCTTTCTGAGTTCTGACAAAACACCGGCCTTTGCACACTGACGTTTAAATCTACGAAGCGCACTATCTAAAGACTCATTGTCCTTAATTCTGATTTCTGACACAAAAATCCCTCCCTCCGATATTGCAATTAGCGAAAAAACTTTCGCTTCCAATGGGAATAGACAAAATTGCACTCTATAATTATACTATGAAATCAATCCAATGTCAACACCTATTTTAAATTAAATGAATAATGAATAACCAAAAAAGCCGCACTGTAATAGTGCGGCTTTTAAAATCATTATTTAAGCAGAGCCAGTTCTGTTTCTTTATCAAACAGGTGGATTTTGTTAGCATCGAATACAACTTTGATATCATCGCCGTGTTTAGCGGTGCTTCTGGGGTTAACTCTTGCTGTGAAGGGCGCGCTGCCAATCTTCAAGTAGAGATATGTTTCAGCACCCATCATTTCAGTAAGGTCTACGTGAGCGTCGAGGTTGCTCTCGGGGTAGGAAGAAAGGATTGCTTCTTCGTCGTGAATATCTTCAGGACGGATACCCAGAACAACTGTTTTACCAATGATACCTGCTGCTTCAATCTGAGCAGTTTTGCCTTCGGGCATTTTAACATTGATGCCGTCGCCTTTTAAGTAGATAGCGTCGCCGTCTTTTTCAACAGTAACATCAGCAAAGTTCATCTGTGGGCTGCCGATAAAGCCTGCAACGAACATATTAACGGGGTTGGTGTACAAGTTAGCAGGAGAGTCAATCTGCTGAACAAAACCGTCTTTCATAACGATAATTCTTGTACCCATTGTCATAGCCTCTGTCTGGTCATGAGTAACGTAGATAAAGGTTGTCTGCAATCTCTTATGCAGTTTACCGATTTCTGTTCTCATCTGTACACGCAGTTTAGCGTCCAGGTTAGAGAGAGGTTCGTCCATAAGGAATACCTTAGGCTCACGAACGATAGCACGACCAAGCGCAACACGCTGTCTTTGACCACCGGAAAGAGCCTTGGGTTTTCTGTCAAGCAGGTGCTCGATATCAAGAATCTTAGCAGCCTCGTTAACACGTCTTTTAATCTCATCCTTGGGAGTTTTTCTCAGTTTAAGACCGAAAGCCATGTTTTCAAAAACGGTCATATGGGGATACAGAGCGTAGTTCTGGAAAACCATTGCGATATCTCTGTCCTTAGGAGCCTTATCGTTAACCATTTCGCCATCGATATAGAGCTCACCCTCGGAAATCTCCTCAAGACCTGCAATCATTCTGAGTGTAGTTGATTTACCGCAACCGGAAGGACCAACCAGTACGACGAACTCTTTATCTTCAATTTCAAGAGTAAAGTCAGATACTGCGGTAACGCCACCTGCGTATCTTTTGTAAATGTGATCTAATTTTAACCCTGCCATTTAAAAATACCTCCTATATGTGTTAAAACATAATCAAACTATTTTATCTTACAATAATAATATCACAAACTTAAATTATATGCCAGTAGTGGATTGCACAAAATAAAAATTCATTCTTTAGTAACATTCGACAAATTCACAAATACCTTGGATTTTCAAGGGTTTTCTCAAGGTTTG
>JAZSLD010000088.1:0-2074 GCA_045535195.1 Clostridia bacterium
ACTGTCATATCCGCGGTGTCTATTACTACAGTTGCTTTGTTAATTGCAGCATTTACGGTTAAGGATTTTTCCGGCTCACGGTCCGAGTATAAAGTAAATCCGCTTGCCGATGTTCCAGTAATTTCAAACACGGCGTTTGTATAGTATCCGCCGTTATATATGTCTGTAAGCACGGCAGAGGGCGTAGTCATTTCATTGGTTGAATAGCGGAATGGCATACACTTGAATACCAACGGAAATGTACCTGAAAAATCTGTTACATTTTCAATGTTAAAAAGATTTGCCGCATGCGCCATATACTGTATGCCGGGTTCGTCGTCAAAGGTGAGCACCTCGTCGTCTTCTGTTGCAAGCCACGTTGCTATTGCCGATGCTTTGCTTATATAATCAGCCCTTGACTCTCCGCCGTCTGCAAAGTGACATTCCAGTTCAATTATCCTTGGTTTAAAGCACATTCTCCCTTTCGGGTTTGCCGAATTAAAGTTGATTTCCCCGTCAGTTCCTGCAATATCCTCGTATACGGTTTTTGGCTCTGCAAAAAGCGGTCTTGACTTCATTTCGGCATATATGCCCATATTGTTTAAACTGTGTTTGCCGTTAAAAACAAAATTGTATGACATAAATTATAATTTCAGTCCTTTCGCAATCAGATTTTTAAATGTGTCGAGCACGGTGGTTCCCGACTTTGAACTAGAAATGTTTTTGTCGCCATAGTCGTTGTAGGTGATGGTGGTTTTGCCGCCGGATGAGCCGAAGCGGGAAAAGTTTAGCGAATTAACCGATGCCACGTCTGCAAATATCTGTTCTTTCACAGCCGCCACACCGTCAGCAAACGACTGGAAATTGGCTAAAATCCCGTTTGAAAATACCCCGAATGTATCGGACATTAAATTTGTAATGCCAGTATTAAAATTGCCTATTTCGGCATAGGATTTTTGCGAAAAACTTTCCTGCTCTGTTAAAACGTCTGAAAGAGCAGAAGATACGTGGCGTATCATTTTATACCCTGCATTTTCATCATAATAAAGCCCTAAATCAAAGGCAGAACGTACCGCTTCTTTGTCTACTGCTTCTTTTTTGTATTGCGCGGCAGTTAAAATGTTTTCTGTTTTTGCATCGAGGTCTTCTTTAAGGGCAATACGCCTTTTTTCTTCGTTTATATCTTCAATATCCTTGCGGATTTCGGCAAGACGCTCTTTTCCCTCACGTGTTTGTGAGTTGGAATATATGCGCTCCTGCGCAGTTAAATATGCAAGTTCATCATCGAGGTTTTCTTCGTCAATATCGGCAATAGCCGCCTTGTATTGCTTTTGCAGAGCGTCAATTTTCGCCTGCGCATTTTCATCTATTGCCTTTTTTTCTTCCTCCGCCTGACGTAGTATCTGCTCGTGCTGGTTTTTGCGCTCGTTGAATATTCTTTCGTCAAGCGACTGCATACCGTCTATGTATTCTCTGTGCGATATTATTCCGGCAGAGTAAAATTCCTGAGTGTATGTGCGCATACGGTAAAGCCCTGCAATGTAGTCCTCGGAAGATATGCGGTTCATCTGGCGTTCGTGCTCAAGCCAGCGGTTAGAGTTTGCTATGCGGTCTTCATACATGGCAGAGCCAAAGCCCGATAGTCTGTCGTAATATTCTTCGTACGTAATATCACCTTTTAAAACCGCTTCGCTCAGGCGTTTATCTACACGTGCAAATGCGCTTGCAGGGTCGTCGCCGACTTCTGCCCAACTGGAATAATAGTTTCTGTCCGACACATAATCATCGCTGTTTTCCATGGCGGCGTTCTGTTTTTCTCGATCAAGTTTTTTAACACGCTCAAAGTGCTCTGTAAGCGCATCTTCGCTTTTTTGCATATATTCTCGTGAGAGCGCATAGCGTTCTTCTTCAGTCATATATGATACACTAAGCACATCCTGCGCATGCTGAGCATATCTTTGCGAGCGCTCTTTCAATACAGCGGCATAGTTCTCTGCACTTATTTTTGCACGTTTAAGTTCATTTTCATAAAAGAGTTTGCTGTCCTCTTCCATATTTGCAATACTTTTTTTGTATTCTTCCACTTGTTTTTTGC
>JAZSLD010000070.1:0-2268 GCA_045535195.1 Clostridia bacterium
CATGGTAAAGTTTTCGGTTTGGTCAGGAGTTAACTCTGTCATAATTGATACTTGCTGTTCTATATCATCATATATAAGATTTAACAGAATCTGATCTTTTTTAGAATCGTATGAAATCGAATATGCCTTTATTATATATGAATCAGTATATGTCTCTTCATACGCAGGCTTGCCGTTTATTGTAGAGTTTGCGTTTTGTATAATCCAATCTCTGAGCGTGTTATACACTCTCGCTTGCCTGTCAACACCTTCGAGCACCGTTGCCGTGTAGAGCGTCATTATATTTTCCGCCGCATCTACATCTACAACCGAAATCGGCACCGCAAGGTTTAAGCTCTGTCCTTCCTCAAATGAAGCACTGGTTATTCCTATTACCTCACCTTGTTTATTTATCAACGCTCCGCCGCTGCTGCCGGATGAAATCGGTGCTGTAATTTGTATGTACGGCGCTCCGTTTATCGTTCTGTTTGCGTTTGAAATAATTCCTTGAGAAATCGTATTCTGCAGTCCGAGCGGGCTACCTATTGCAAAAACCGTGCTGCCGCTTGTCACGGTTTCCGGCGCTCCTATATTAAGGTAAGAAAAGCCGCTTCCGTCAACCTTTATGACCGCCCAGTCCTGCTCCTTACTGTAACTCAGCACGCCCGTGACATCGTAAATCTTCTCCATATCCGAAAGCATTATTCTTGCCGAGTATGCCTCTTCAATTACATGATAATTTGTAACCGCTTTTCCCTCTGAGTTTATAAAAAATCCGCTTCCAAACCCAATTGGATTGCCATACTGATCATAAACCTCAATGCAGAACACGGCAGGAGAACATCGGTCAAAAATCTCTTCAGCGTCCATGCTTGCAGGCTTTGAGTAATATTCTGCGAGTGCGTTTGCATCATAACTTGCGTCAAACTGTGCCTGAGTAAATACATTTTCTCTGATTAATTTCTGCGCAAGCGTCATTCCCGAGCCTTTAACCACAACATTTAGTGCGGCATATGATACTAAAACGACATCTGCTCGCCAGAAGTTGGATGTATTAACGCCTTTAGGTAAAATATTTAGCATTTGTGCAAGCTCAAACGGCTGATCCCAAGTAAATTCTCCTCGCGCATCGGAGTATCCGAGAGCACGCAAAACAAAGGTTATATACATTGCCGCACTTGCGCGCCCGGTGCCGAATTTATCTAGCGCCACACCGTTTGCAAGGCCCTGCTGATATCCATAACCGACGTATTTATCCGCCCATGCAGGAACATCGGTAAACGGGTGCTGCCAGGTTCCGGAAAGTGCCTCCGCTTCATCACCGAGCACACGAATTAGCATAACAAGCGCCTCTATGCGCGTTGGAGCTCGTTCAAGATCAAAATCGTTATATGAAACGCCATAGAATAGTCCCAACTCTTTTAAATCCTCAGCAAGCGTTTCCGCAAAGGAAACGTCACGAGCTGCAAATGAAAGCGGGGCCGCACCTATAAGCATCGTAATACACAGCATTATCGCAATCATCTTTTTCATTGCATATACCTCCGTTTCTTATTATACCTACATTTTACATTACTCTAATTTATCAGTCAAGAAAGCAAAAGTTAATAATCTTTAAATATTGCACCCTATTTATAGCGTATTCATATCATTCTGCGCTTATTTGCCTTAGTTTGTAAAAGAAAAAGACATCTTTTAATAAAGATGTCTTTTTTGGCGGAAAAGGAGCTCTGCCATTCAGATGCACAATAATAAAAAATACCCCTGCAAAAAGCAGGGGTAAGGCAAAGTAAACGAATGCAAGTTTAGATATGTAAAATTATTGGTGTTTGTCGCTGCATTAGAAATATGCACAATGCTTTATCAGTCGATTATTTGATAATCGCACTGACCGCATCAATGTGCGTGTTTCTCATTCTAAAAGCTCTGAAACGTTTTTAATATCTCCGTAGTGCTCAAGAAAGTCTTCTTTTGTCATTTTATAAAACTTCAACTTCGGGAGTTCTCCGTCAAAAAAGTTCATGGGGTCGTCTTCTATATACAAGTAAAAATCATTTTTGTAATAGCTGCCCCATCCTGAAAAACTCTCATCGTAATAAACAGAGCCCCAGTCTTTATCTTCTTGAAAAGCTGTTTTTTCTTTAAAATATGTGTTCCCATCCCTGTTGAAATATGCAGAATAGAAGCAAACAAACTCACCGTTCTTCCACATATACCCTTTAAGACAAGGATATCCTTTAGACAGTTCCTCTCTATCTACTACAAAATATGAAAAAGGTTCTTTGCAAA
>JAZSLD010000217.1:0-2286 GCA_045535195.1 Clostridia bacterium
GTCATGATGGGGGAGAGGAAGATCATCACGCCCACCGCATTCATGCCGGCCTTTTTCAGCCCTGCATTGGCGGCGGCGAACTTTTCGTTTTCGTAGTCCTCCCAGCAGCAATTATCGTTATCGTTATTGTCCCAAAGGAACCATATAACGATAATTGCAATAATTATAACCCAAAGGTTATTGCCGCCGAACCAACTGTTGTTTGAACAACAGCAGCAGTTGTTGTTGCAGGGATTACAGCAATCGCTCATAATGTTTACCACCTTTCGTTATATCTTAGCAGCAACCGTTGTTGTTATCGCAGCAGTCGTTGTTTAAAAACAGTAATAAGAAAAGGATAATAAACCATAAAATTGTGCTGGTACCGTCGTTTGAACGGTTGCCACAGCAACCGTTGTTACCAAATAAATTTAACATATTAACGCACCTCCGAAAAATTTTTGAAATCATTTAATGTCAGCAGCCACAATTGTCATTGTGCTCGCAGCAACCGTTATTGTTGTTACCGCAACCGCAGAAGAGAAGAAGGAATACTAAGATGAAAAATAAGATACCATCGTTAGAACCTCCAAAGATACCACAACCATTAAACATAACTTGCACCTCCAAAAAAATTGATTTTTTTGTAATACCAATGTATAATATGAATATAAAGAAAAAAGTGTTACCATTTAACGTGATATGTGTTATACTATATATAAAGGCCGCATCAGGAAGGAGAAGTAAATATGAAGGCATTGGTACTTACTATTTCTGCAGGACAGGGACACAATAAAACTGCACGTGCTATAGGCGATTATTTAAAATCGCAAGGTGTAGATGTTGATATTGTCGATACTTATAAATATTTCAATACTGCGCTGAGTAATCTGGTAGAGAAAGGGTATTTGCTTTCTACCAAATTTACACCCGCCGTATACGGTAATATATACTCAAAGGCAGAGCAACGTGACCATTCCGACAGGATAAATGTGGTTGATATGGCGGGCAAAATTATTTCCAGACAGTTTTATAAGTTTATTGCAGGTAAAAAACCTGATGTTATAATAGCAACACATATTTTTGCTGCAAATCTGGTAAGCAAATTTAAAGAAAAAAAAGAAACAGACGCTATAACCTTCGGCGTACTTACTGATTTTACGGTTCACCCGTTCTGGGAAACTGCAGACCTTGACTACTATGTAACACCAACTGCGCTGCTTAATAATCAGATGATAAAAAAAGGAATTCCTGAGGATAGGATTTTGCCCTTTGGTATACCGATTGAAATGAAGTTTGCTGACTTAACAGATAAAAAAGAAGCACGCAAACTTTTAGGATTTGAAGATAAAAAAACTGCTTTTGTTATGACTGGCAGTATGGGTTATGGCGATGTTATAAAATACGTAAAAGAACTTGATGAACTTGAGTATGATTTTCAGATTGTTACCGTGTGTGGAAGTAACTCGCATTTAAAAAACCAGATAGACAGACTCCGCACGCATAAAAAGATTTATAATTTTGGGTTTGTTGATAATGTTGACCTCATAATGGACGCTGCTGATATAATTATATCTAAGCCGGGCGGTCTAACCACTTCCGAATCATTGGCGAAAAAACTGCCGATGATACTTATTGACCCCATTCCGGGGCAGGAAGACAGAAACTATGAATTTTTAATAAACAACGGTCTGGCAATCGGCGTAAGCGAAACTTTTTCGGTAGGTGAGGCATTGTATCAACTTTTGAGCAGTAAAAACCGTGCCAAATGTATGTCAAAAATGGCGGGCGAGATTGGAAAGCCCGACTCAAGTAAGCGTTTGGGTGATTTTATTATCAATCTTACTAATAAGGAGTAAATTATGAATTTACAATGGTTTCCAGGTCATATGACAAAAACACGTCGTATGATAGAAGATAATTTAAAACTTATAGACATAGTTATAGAACTGGTAGACGCACGTATTCCGTTAAGTTCCAGAAATCCGCAGATAGACGAGATAGTTAAAAACAAACCCCGTCTGCTTTTGCTTAATAAGTCTGATATTTCCGATGCTGATCTTAACAAAGCATGGCAGAAGTATTTTGCTGATAACGGCATACCGTCTATGCTCGTTTCTTCAACAACAGGAAAGAGTTTTAATAATGTACTTGATAAGTGCAGAGAAATACTTAAAGATAAAATAGAAAGCGACAAAGCACGGGGAATTGTAAATCGTTCTATAAAGATGATGATAGTAGGCGTGCCTAATGTGGGTAAATCTTCATTTATAAATAAACTGTCCGGCAAAAAAAGTGCAAAAACAG
>JAZSLD010000207.1:0-6993 GCA_045535195.1 Clostridia bacterium
GATTTTTTTGAGATTGAGAATTTTCAGTTTAATAGTTGTTGCAATGCTTACAGTTCCGTGTTTTAAATGTTATGCTTTTGGGATTTCTGCTCATAGCGCTGTGGTAATTGACAGTTTAACCGGCGATGTAATATACGAAAAAAACGCATACGAGCGCCGGCGTATGGCGAGCACAACCAAAATTATGACGGCTATATGTGCTTTAGAAAACGGAAATCCTGATGATATGGTGGAAGTCCACCCGAGTGCAGTAGGTGTTGAGGGCTCGTCAATGTATCTCGGCCATGGCGAGGTTATATCGCTTCGTGATTTAACCTATGGGCTTATGCTCGCATCAGGTAATGACGCTGCCGTGGCTATTGCGATGCATATATCGGGAAGTATTGAAGACTTTGCCGATTTGATGAACGCAACTGCGGCAAAAATCGGTGCTAAGGATACAAGTTTTAAAAATCCCAACGGGCTTGATGCCGACGGACATTATACCACGGCATACGACCTTGCAAAAATTACACGGTATGGTATGAGTATACCTGCTTTTGCGCAAATCGTTGCAACTGAAAATGTTAAAGTTCCGTGGCATGGCAGGGACTATCCCCGTCAACTTAAAAACCATAATAAACTTTTGCATATGTATGAAGGGTGCGACGGAGTTAAAACGGGATTTACAAAAAAATCTGGCAGATGCTTAGTATCCAGCGCCACAAAAGAGGGGTATCAGGTTATAGCGGTTACTTTAAATGCTCCTGACGACTGGAACGACCATATCTCAATGCTCAACTATGCTTTTGAAAATTACGAAAATAAACAGTTGCTTAAAGCCGACGATTATTTGGGCACTGTGCCGATTATAAACGGAGTTACCGATACTGTTGAGATTGTTGCAGAAAACGGATTTTCTATACCCGTTAAAAACGGAACTGTTCCCGATGTTGAAATGCGATATACACTTCCCGAAGTTTTAGAGGCACCGCTGGGGTTTGGTCAGGAAGTAGGCAAGGTAGACTTTTATTATAAAGGCAATCTTGTCGGGACGGTTTCTGCTATTTCAAACGGCAGTGTGGCATATTGCGAACCAAAAACGATTTTAAACAGTTTACGAAAAATATTAAAGTCGTTCTTTTTAATGTACAGAATGACTTGCTGAGAGAGGATTTTAATTCATGACAGAAGATAAAATGCGCCTGCAGAAATACCTTGCACTTTGCGGAGTTGCATCACGCAGGGCTGCGGAAAAACTTATTACAGACGGCAGAGTTTCAGTTAATGGTACTGTTATAACAGAACTCGGCACAAAAGTTTCATCCAAAGATAAGGTTACTTTTGACGGAAAAACCGTATCGTTCGGTGAACAAAAAATATATATAGCACTTAACAAGCCTGCGGGGTATTTAAGTTCTGCATCTGATGACCGAGGCAGACAAACGGTTATAGATTTGGTTAAAAACGATTTTGCCGAAAGATTGTATCCCGTAGGAAGACTTGATTACGATACCGAGGGACTTATATTTTTAACCAATGACGGCGATTTTACATACGCCGTTACTCACCCCAAGCATAATATAAACAAAACTTATGAGGCGATTATCCGTGGCAGATTAACCGAAGACGAAGTTGTGTCGCTGTGCCGAGGGGTTGATATTGATGGATTTACCACTTCGCCTGCAGTTGTTGATATAGTTGACGAACGTGACGGAAAATCTGTTGTGCGCATAACAATTCACGAGGGCAAAAACCGTCAGGTGCGCAAAATGTTTGAGGCAGTAGGACATAGAGTTTTAAAACTCAAGCGCATATCTGTTGGCAAAATTAAACTTGGCAATCTTAAAAGCGGCGAGTGGCGAGAACTTACCGAACGAGAAATAAACAGCCTGAAAGGAAACTGAATATGATTACTATATTACCTGATAAAGATTACAAAAACTGTGAACTTATAAATAAAACATACGCAGATAACGTGTTTGTATTTACCGCTAAAGACGGTGACGAATATTTAGGATTTGGTGCTGCGGCCTTGTATGACGATTATGCAGAAATTATAGATGTTAAAACTGCTGACGGTATGGACAGTTTGGAGCACGGAATATTTAAATCACTTTTAAATTTTATTGAACGCCGTGAAATTTACGATTGCATCTGTGCACTTGATAAACCTGCAATGCTTAAACGGCTTGGTTTTTCACCGGCAGATGAGGAGTGGAAGAGTGCAGAGAATACCCAAAATTCGACTTTTTATCTAAATCTCACAAGATATTTCGAAAAACATTGTTAGTTTTTTCGCAAGATAAAAAAAGGAAAAAAAGAGTTTGTGTAGAAATGTTAGAATAAGGCAAGATTTGGATTTGTTTTATACACTGTGTAGAAAAACAAATCTTTTTCTGCTGATAATATGTATCAATGCCCGATTAAGGGCGAACAAAGCAGTGGCGTAAAAACCTATGCCCAAAACGGGTTTGGATATTAACGCATCTGCTTATATCATTGAAAGTGTGGTGAATTAAATGGTAGATTGGGGACAGGCAGTTTTAATTTTCATTCTTGGTATTGGTACAGTTTTCGCCGTACTGATTCTTCTGTGGGCGATACTTTCTTTAATGAAGGTTGTTTTTTACAGACCTGAATCTAAAGTCGCTGCTCCTGCAGCAGCACCCAAGATGAGCGCACCTGCTGCCAGAAGTGAACGCAAAATGAGCACACCTAAGGTTGTGGCAAGCGCACCTCCTGCAAACGAGGACGAACTCGTAGCAGTATTTACCGCTGCAATTGCAGCAGATTCTAACTCTACTAATTTAAGAGTTAAATCTTACAAAAAAATGTAAAAAATATTTTAGAAAAGAAAGGGTAAATTGATATGAGAAAATATAATATTAACGTAAATGGTACTCTCTATGAGGTAGAAGTAGAAGAAATTGGCGGTGCAGCACCTGCTCCTGCAGCGGCTCCCGCAGCAGCACCCGCACCCGCAGCAGCACCCGCTCCTGCAGCAGCACCTGCCGGCGCAACAGTTGTTTCTGCTCCAATGCCCGGTAACATTATGGATATCAAAGTTAACGTTGGCGACACAGTAGCAGAGGGCGACGTTCTTTGCATTTTAGAGGCTATGAAAATGGAAAATGAAATTATGGCTCCTAAAGCAGGTACAGTTGCTGCCATCAACACAACCAAAGGCGCATCTGTAAACACAGGCGACGCTTTAGTTTCTATTAACTGATTAGGCGGGTGAATAAATAATGTTAGAAACTCTTACAAACGGCATAGGCAATTTCCTTGCATCTACAGGTTTCGCTCATATGTTTGAAAATGGATTTTTTCAGATTGTTGACGGTGGCATTTCAGGTGCATTAGGAACTATCATTATGTTGACGGTTGCCTGCGTACTTTTATATCTTGCAATCGTTAAGCAGTTTGAACCGTTGCTCCTTTTGCCTATCGCATTCGGTATGCTTATTGCTAATATTCCTAATGCAGGTCTTTTCCATAACGAATGGTTTACTGCTAAAGAGATTGACTTCGGTCTTGTTCTTTCCAAAGGCGGTCTTTTAGACCTTTTGTACTTAGGTGTTAAACTTGGTATCTATCCGCCTCTTATCTTCTTGGGCGTAGGTGCTATGACAGACTTTTCACCACTTATTGCTAACCCCAAAAGCCTTCTTTTAGGTGCGGCTGCTCAGGTTGGTGTATTTGTTACATTCTTCGGCGCACTTCTTTTAGGCTTTACTATTGAAGAAGCATGCTCTATAGGTATTATCGGCGGTGCTGACGGTCCTACTGCTATTTATGTAACAAAAACATTGGCAAGCCATCTGCTGCCTGCTATCGCAGTTGTTGTATATTCATATATGGCACTGATTCCTGTTATCCAGCCGCCCATTATGAAAGCACTTACCACTAAAAAAGAACGTATGATTGTTATGGAGCAACTTCGCCCTGTAAGCAAAACAGAAAAAATCATATTCCCCATTCTCGTTGCAACGGTTGTATCTTTAATTCTTCCCGATGCAGCAGCACTGGTTGGTATGCTTATGCTTGGTAACCTTGCAAAAGAATGTGGCGTTGTTGACCGTATCAGCAAAACTGCTCAGAACGAACTTATGAACATCGTTACAATCTTCTTAGGTTTAACTGTAGGTGCTACTGCAACTGCAAGTTCATTCTTAAGACTTGAAACAATTATGATTATCGTTCTTGGTCTTGTTGCATTCTGCATCTCTACTGCAGGCGGATTGCTTCTTGGTAAAATTATGTGCAAACTTACCGGTGGCAAAATCAATCCGCTTATCGGCTCTGCAGGTGTATCTGCCGTTCCTATGGCAGCACGTGTTTCGCAGATGGTTGGTCAGAAAGAAAACCCTGCAAACTTCCTGCTTATGCATGCTATGGGCCCCAACGTAGCAGGTGTTATCGGTTCAGCCGTAGCAGCAGGTGTATTCCTGTCAATGGTTGGTTAATTTTGCCGTTTGACTTTTCAACGGCTAACGAAAGGAGAAAAATACTATGGCTAAAGTTGGTATTACAGAAACCGTCCTGCGTGATGCTCATCAGTCGCTTATCGCTACACGTATGACAACCGCAGAGATGCTTCCCATTGTAGAAAAAATGGATAAAGTGGGTTATCATTCGCTGGAAGCATGGGGCGGAGCAACATTTGACTCCTGCCTGCGTTTCTTAAATGAAGATCCCTGGGATAGATTAAGACAGATTAAAGATAAAGCAAAGAACACTCCTTTGCAGATGCTCTTCAGAGGTCAGAATATCTTAGGATACCGTCACTATGCAGATGACGTTGTTGAATATTTCGTACAGAAATCTATCGCTAACGGTATCAATATCATAAGAATTTTCGACGCATTGAACGACGTAAGAAACTTGCAGACTGCAATCAATGCAACCAAAAAAGAGGGCGGTCATGTTCAGGCGGCTATTTCATACACAATCAGCCCTGTTCACGATATTCCGTTCTTTGTAAATCTTGCAAAAGAGTATGAAAACTGCGGTGCAGATTCTATCTGTATCAAGGATATGGCAGGTCTTTTAATCCCTTACGAGGCAGAAAAACTCGTTACTGAACTCAAAAAAGCAGTTAAAGTGCCAATTCAGTTGCATACACACTACACAAGCGGTGTGGCTTCTATGACATACCTTAAAGCAATCGAGGCAGGCGTAGACGTGGTTGACTGCGCTATGTCACCTCTGGCAATGGGTACAAGCCAGCCTGCAACAGAGCCTTTGGTAAAAACACTTGAAGGCACAGGCTACGATACAGGCATTGATATCGACGCACTTACTGAAATTGCAGATTACTTCAGACCTTTAAGAGAGAAATCTTTAGAAAGCGGTCTTATGAGCACCAAGGTGCTTGGTGTTGACATCAACACACTTAAATATCAGGTTCCGGGCGGTATGCTTTCAAACCTCGTATCTCAACTTAAACAGCAGAATGCTGAAGATAAGTTTGAAGAAGTTTTAAAAGAAATCCCCCGTGTACGTGAAGATTTGGGTTGGTTGCCTCTGGTAACTCCCACAAGCCAGATTGTAGGTACTCAGGCGGTACTGAATGTACTGATGGGCGAAAGATACAAAATGGTTTCTAAAGAAACAAAAGGTATTGTACGCGGCGAATACGGCAGAACTCCCGTTGCTATTTCTGATGATTTCAGAAAGAAGATTATCGGTGATGAAGAGCCTATTACCTGCCGTCCTGCAGATAACATCGATCCCGAATTGGATAAATTAAGAGAGCAGTGCAAAGAATATATGCAGCAGGAAGAGGACGTGCTTTCATACGCATTGTTCGATCAGGTTGCAACCAAGTTCTTTGAATACAGAAAAGGCCCTCAGGTTAAAGAGGTTGATGTAAACTCTGTATCAATTACCGAAGTTCTTTAATTTAAACGTAAATGTATGGCGGAGGCTAATCTCCGCCATCTTTTATCGAAAGGAAGATTTTCTTAAATGAGTAAAGATTATATAATCCGTGCAGTTACGAAAGACGGATGTCTGCGTGCTTTTGCTGCCGATACCACAAATCTTGCAAACGAGGCACACCGTATGCACAAAACTTATCCTATTGCTTCTGCTGCATTGGGCAGACTTTTAACCGCTGCTTCAATGATGGGCACAATGCTTAAATCCGAGGGTGATACCATCACTCTGCAATTAACCGGTAACGGACCTATAGGCAGAGTTATGGCGGTTTCAGATTTTGAGGGTAATGTTAAAGGTTATTTGGACAACCCACTTGTAGATTTGCCGAATAACGAATACGGAAAACTCGATGTAGGCGGTGCTGTGGGTAAAAACGGCTATCTTACCGTTATACGTGACTTTGGTCTTAAAGAACCTTACGTTGGCAAAGTTCCGCTTGTAAGCGGCGAAATTGGTGATGATTTAACATCGTACTTTGCAATTTCCGAACAAACTCCTTCGTCGGTTGGTGTGGGTGTTCTGGTGGACGTTGATTTATCAATAAAGTGCTCCGGCGGATTTATCGTTCAGGTTATGCCCGAGGCTATGGACAGCGATATCGATAAATTAGAGCAGAATCTTTCAAAAATCAAATCTGTTACCACGTTAATGAACGAGGGTAAAACTCCTGAAGATATGCTCGCGCTTCTTTTGGATGGATTTGAATATGATATAACAGAAAAAACCGATGTGGAATACAGATGCGACTGTTCAAGAGATAGGGTAGAACGTGCAATAGTCTCACTCGGTAAAAAGGAAATCAAAAAAATCATTGAAGAAGACGGTTCTGCTGAACTTACCTGTCATTTCTGTGATAGCGTTTATAACTTTGGCAAAGACGATCTGACCGCTTTGTTAGACGAAGCAACCAGAGAATAAATGTATATAAAAAGGGTGCAATCAGCACCCTTTAAATTTTTTTAAAAAATATGAAAATTTTTGTTGACATATTAAAAAGCGTGTGATATAATAATTAATGTTCGTAAGCGAGTGTGCTGGAACTGGCAGACAGGCACGTTTGAGGGGCGT
>JAZSLD010000082.1:0-3852 GCA_045535195.1 Clostridia bacterium
ACCAAATAAAAGCAAAAATATTGTAAGCCCCAACAGTACATTCATTGCAGCACCCGATACAAGCACCAAAAAGCGTTTCCAGACGCTTTTATTACAAAACGCATTCTTATTCTGACTTTCGCCGTTTTCGCCGTCCATAGAGCAAAAACCGCCTATAGGAAGCAAACGAAGCGAATATTTGGTTTCGCCTTTATCAAAACTGAACAATTTCGGTCCCATACCTATGGAAAATTCAAATACCGTTATCCCTGAAAGTTTAGCAGTTATAAAATGTCCAAATTCATGTATTGCGATTATTGCGCAAAAGATAACTATAGTCCATATAGCAGTGCCCATCAAAAAACTCCTTTTAAAATTTTAATGAATATACAAACTCTCTTGCTTCTTTATCTGCTCTTAAAATAGCGTCAACGCCGACGTCCTCAGGTATGTGATTGTTCATTGCACTTTCAACAGCATCGGCAATCTGTAAAAACCCTATTTCCCCTTTCAAAAACAGGTCTACAGCAGCCTCATTAGCGCCGTTCATTGCAGCGGGTAAGGTTTTACCGGATTTAGCTGCACGAATTGCTAACGACAAGCACTTGAATGTGTCAGTATCAGGTTTATCAAATGTAAGATTACCAACATCAAATATATTCATAGGTTTAGAAATTGATTTAACTCTTTTTGGATAATTAAGAGCATAACTTATAGGCAGTCGCATATCGGGCATTCCCATTTGAGCGATGACTGACCCATCAACAAATTCTACCGCAGAATGTATAATACTCTGTCTGTGTATAACCGGCTGAACATCATTTATATCGACATCAAATAGCCATTTTGCCTCTATCATTTCCAACCCTTTATTCATAAGAGTTGCGCTGTCTATCGTTATTTTACTGCCCATAGACCAGTTGGGGTGATTTAATGCATCTTTTACAGTAACATCTTTAAGTTCATCAACTGTTTTTCCATAAAAAGGGCCACCGGAAGCAGTAAGAATAATCTTAGAAATCTCTCCCCTGTTCTCACCGTTTAAGCATTGAAAAATAGCACTGTGTTCGCTATCAACCGGTAAAAGACTTACGCCGAATTCTTTGCACATTGGCATAATAAGTTCTCCGGCTGTTACTAAAGTTTCTTTATTTGCAAGCGCAATATTTTTTCTTGCTTTAATAGCCTCAACAGTAAGTTCTAATCCGGCGTTACCAACTATAGCAGTTAAAACAGTATCGCACTCACTTAAAGTCGATGCCTCTATCAAGCCATCATATCCCGATGAAATTTTTACGGGTAAATCTGCAACCGCTGATTTTAGATCGGCATATCTGTTTTTATCTGCTATGCAGGCAAATTGTGGCTTAAATTTGCGTATTTGTTGCGCAAGAAGTTCTACATTACTGTTTGCAGTTAAAGCAACAGCACGTAAATTATCAGAATTTTCAATAACCTCTAAAGATTGCGTACCGATTGACCCGGTAGAACCTATCAATGATATATTTTTCATATTGTACCTCAATTATAACACAGGAAAAATCTGAATATAGTAAAACACAAACGGTGCAACCACTAAAACAGAGTCAAATCTGTCCATAACACCACCGTGTCCGGGAAGAAGATTGCCATAATCTTTAATTCCGTGTTCGCGTTTTATCCATGATGCTGCAAGGTCGCCAAACTGAGAAAGGATAGCACCTGTTATTCCAAGCATTATTAAAGCAATCCACTTTATATCTTTGCTAAAACCAACAGCGCACACAACGCCATAAATAAGCATAAATACTACTCCGCCAAAAACTCCGCCAATAGCACCCTCAACAGTTTTTTTAGGACTCACAGTCGGAATAAGTTTATGTTTACCAAAAAGTTTTCCGAATGTATACGCCATAGTATCAGAAAGCCATGCAATGATTATGGGGATCCATATTAAAAATTTGCCGTCTGTGTGTTTTGATATAAGTATAAGGTGAATAAAGAAAAATATTACATAAAGCGTAGAAAAAAAGCATTTGGACACATCCGAAAAACTTGTTTTCTCGTGAGTGATAATCATATATATCAGCAGTACAGTTATAAAGGCAAAAACCAGTGGCGTAAAACCCATAAGTAAATAAAATCCGTATAATCCACCGGGGGCAGTAATAAAAAGCAGCACTACTGATGCTATGTAACCTATAACAGCCAATGGTATATTATTTTTAAAAAAACCAAGAGCATTATACATTTCTGTAAGTCCAACAAGTGCAATCACCGATATTATTATCCCGATTAACAACTCGTTGCCAAACAGCAACAATGCAATCGCAAAAATTGCGCCCAGTATACCGACTATCAATCTGTCTTTAAGCATAATTACACACCTCCGAAGCGTCTGTTACGCTGTTGAAAATCTATTATCGCCCTATCCAAATCCGTAGTTTTAAAATCAGGCCAATTAATATCAGCAAACCAAAATTCACTGTATGCACTTTGCCAGAGAAGAAAATTTGAAAGTCTTCTCTCCCCGCTTGGGCGTATAATCAAATCTGGTTCGGGACAATGTGAAGTATACAAATGCTTGCTTATTATTTCTTCGCTGATTTCTTCACATCCGATATTGCCGTTTTTAACTTCGTCAACAATACTTTTAACCGCAGTAGTAATTTCTTCTCTGCTGCCGTAATTCAATGCGATATTAAGGGTAAGACCATCGTTAGAAGCAGTTGCATCTTCTACTGTTTTTATCTTGGATAAAATCTCTTCTGAAAGACCTTGTTTTGTACCGATTATCCGTATACAAATATTATCATCGCCGATTAAGTTTTTGTAATCGCTGAGATATTCTCCTAAAAGAACCATCAAAGCGTCAACCTCTTCTTTGGGACGTTTCCAGTTTTCAGTAGAAAATGCATATACGGTTAAGTGTCTTATACCAAGATTTCCGGCATAGCGAGTGATTTTTTCAAGCGTTTTTGCTCCTGCACGATGCCCTGCAGAACGGCTCAGGCCTCTTTTTTTTGCCCATCTGCCGTTTCCGTCCATTATAATTGCTATGTGCTTGGGTAAATTATTTATGTCAACTTCTTGACTAACTTTTTGCTTTTTAAAAAACATATTCCCTATCATTGCACACGAGGTCCGCCCACCATAGCGGTGAACCGACCTCAGTGTATTCCTTTCGGATTATTTTATACTTCCATAATTTCCTTTTCTTTTTTAGCAGTTATACCATCAATTAATTTAATATATTTATCAGTTAATTTCTGGATATCCTCTTCTGCAATTTTGAGGTCGTCCTCTGTTATTTCAGATGCCTTTTTCTGTGCTTTGAAATTTTCAATAGCATCACGTCTTATAGAACGGATAGCAATTTTACATTCTTCACCGTATTTTTTTACAGTTTTTGAAAGTTCTTTTCTGCGTTCTTCTGTAAGCGGCGGGAAGTTAAGTCTGATAGATTTACCATCGTTATTGGGGGTAATGCCGATATCAGATTTCAAAATTGCTTTTTCCACCTCGCCAAGTATGCTTGCATCCCAGGGCTGAATAAGAATAGTACGGGCATCAGGAACTGATACAGTACCAATCTGTGTAAGAGGCGAATCAACGCCGTAATATTCAACAGTAACTTTATCTAAAATTGCAGGATTTGCGCGGCCTGCACGGATACTTGCTAAATCTGCTTCAAAAACAGAAATTGATTTTTTCATTTTACTCTCAAATGCTTCATATTTACTCATAAAATATATCTCCTCTCTATTTGTAATGCGTATTTACGCATAAAATTTACTTACTTACTATTGTACCGATTTCTTCACCATGAATAGCACGTTTTATATTATTGGGATCATCAAGACCAAATACACGGATAGGTATACTGTTGTCCAT
>JAZSLD010000124.1:0-2628 GCA_045535195.1 Clostridia bacterium
TGATTTCATCAAGAATTAAAGAGGCATTTCTTCCTTTTGGTTCTAATTCCAAAACAGCCATTATTGGCAATCCGTCATTATCATATACTTCGCCAAACATAGTAATTCTGCTACCAATACTTTTGTACTGCATAACTGTTATTGGATTTTCTATAATATTCGGTATTTGTTTTATAATGCTATCGTCTAAATAAGTATGTTTTTTTAATGCCTTGTTTATTTTACTTGTATCCCAAGTAATTTTTTGTTCTTTTACACCTATACTTTTCAAAGCATCAGATGTTCTTCCTACTGTTATTACTCTCCTGTCGGGTCTGTTTTCTGAAACCCAAGCATCATAGTTGCTTATAAAGTTTTTATCAATCGAAAAATTAACCTTAGACGCATCAATTTTTCCGTTCTGCATATCATTGACATTGACAACACCATTGCTTTGTGGTATGTTGTTTGCAGAAGAAGATTTAGTGTACGGGACGTTTTCGGACGTAGTTGGCGTGGTATCAATGTTTGATGCAGTCGCTTCTCGATGACTTGCTTCTTCTTTTTTTGTTCCAAATCCGGCAAGCCTGTTTACACCTTTTTGTAATGCTCTGCTTCCGCCTGCACCGATTGCAGTAATTGCTGCAGTTGTAAACGCTGTTTGCGATATATCCAAAGAAGCAGACGGGTGTGGTATAAAACAGTTATGCCTTTTCAACACAATTCTACCATTAGTTGATTTTTCAATTTTAAAAATTGTAGTTATTGTTAATTATAAAGATGGTATACTATTTTAGATAAAATACACATAGGTGGTGCGCTTATGAAAAGTGGGCAGTTGAGTTTATGGATTTATAACCTGCGTAAAGCGAATAAATTAACGCAAAAGGAATTTGGTGACAGGATAGGTGTAAGCAATCGTGCCGTTTCTAAATGGGAAAATGGTATTTCTATGCCATCTACAGAAACATTTCTTTCTATTTGCAATGCATTCGGCGTTGCTGCAGATGATTTTTTAATTAAGGAAAATCAAAGCGGCTTTTCAGAAAAAATTCCAACCGGTATGCAGTCCGTAGACAGACTTTACCGCATAGGCAGAGGGCCTTCGAGTTCGCATACTATAGGGCCTGAAAGAATATGTAAATATTTTTTGGAAAAATATCCGGATGCCGATAAATTCAAAGTTGTTTTGTACGGCTCTTTAGCAAAAACGGGAGTGGGGCATGGCACAGACACTATCATCAGAAAAACCCTTGCACCTAAGAAAGTTCAGATAGATTTTGATTATTACGAAACCAACCTTACGCATCCCAATACAATGGAGATTTATGTTTATAAAGACGGAACTGTTACAGACCACCGCTTTGCCAGAAGCATAGGCGGCGGGGAAATTGAAATAGACGGCATTGAGTTTAAAGCAGCCGAAAACATATATGATTTTTACCTTTTCAGCCAGATTGCTTCATATTGTAAAGAAAAGCAAATCCGCTTATGGCAGTATGTTGAAGAGGTTGAGGGTAAGGGGCTGTGGCAATTTTTAAGTGATGTATGGCAACATATGAAAGAAAGTATTAAGGCAGGACTTGAAACCGATGGCACTTTACCGGGCGGACTTAATGTCAGCAGGAAAGCCAAACATTTGTATAGTCAGCACCATATAGACGAAACTGTTCAGACAAAAGAGAACAGAATGGTGTGCGCATATGCGTTTGCCGTAAGCGAGCAAAACGCCGCTGGTGAAACCATAGTAACTGCACCAACATGCGGTGCGGGGGGAGTAGTGCCCGCTGTACTTTACTATTTTCAGCAAAAGCGGACTCTTAGTGATGAAGAAATTCTGCACGCACTTGCAACGGCGTCTGTAATAGGTAATCTGGTTAAAACCAATGCCTCAATAAGCGGTGCTGAGTGCGGATGTCAGGCAGAAGTCGGCACAGCGTGTTCTATGGCGTCTGCCGCACTTGGTGAATTGTTTGGTATGAGTATAGACCAGATTGAATATGCTGCGGAGATTGCGATTGAGCATCACCTTGGACTTACCTGTGACCCGATATGCGGTCTTGTGCAGATACCTTGCATAGAACGTAATGCCGTTGCAGCTATGCGAGCAATAAATGCAGTTAATCTTGCTAACTTTTTAACTGATACCCGAAAAATATCTCTCGACCTGGTAATACGTACTATGTACGAAACGGGCAGGGATCTTTCAAATAAATACCGTGAAACTGCAATGGGCGGTCTTGCACGGCATTATGATAAATAAAGTATTATACTATGCTGAAAATGCTGCGGATATGAAAAAACAGAGTGCGAAAAGTTACGGAAAAGGTAATTTTTTGTACTCTGTTTTTATTTGAAAAAATATAAACAAAAATTAAGTGGTCAAGCATATAAAATTCTTGTATTTTTTTATTTTTCACCTTGGTTTTGGAAAAAATACAATTGTCTGTTAATCCACATATCCACATACTTATAAACGCTTAAACCGAGGAACCGCCACGATTTTGCCGAGTTATCCACGCAAAATGTGGATAAGTGGATAACTTTATTCTAAATTTTAAATATTTTTTGTAATTTTATGTAAAAAAATTTTTTGCATTTTTCACAAATTTTCAATTGAAAAAATTACATGTTTTTCTGAAAAAAATT
>JAZSLD010000013.1:0-5436 GCA_045535195.1 Clostridia bacterium
GATAACAGCCTGACCGTGTATTTTACCGAGTGGACCTGCTGCTTCTGCACCTGCCTCAACTGCAGCTTTTACAGATGAAACACTACCTTTTACAATCAATGTAACAAGGCGACCGCCAAGTCTTTTTTCAGAATGAATAAGACTTACGTCTGCAGCCTTTGCCATAGCATCAAGGCCTGTGATTGATGCTACAAGACCTGATACTTCAAGCAAACCGATTGCGAAATTGGTCTCCGGAAGCTCTACTTCTTTTCCATAGAAAGTCTTTGGGAGTTTTTTATTGTATTTATCTTTATTCATATCAAGCAGGTATGCCATCTTTTCCATATCAGTGCCCGGACGTGATATAACGCTTGACACGATATACATACCCTGATCTTCTGCATAGGCTTTTGATGCTTCGATAGCGGCTTTAACAGATGCGTTATCGCCCTCTACCTTTACCTGCATAACCAAAGGAGCAGGAACTTTTTCACTACCCGGTCTGGTTCTATCAAAAGCAATAACTTTAATATCTGCCGCTTTTGCAGCAATATCCGCTGCGCAAACAGCAGTTGTAAAACTATATACCTCAAGCATTCCCAATGCGTTCATAATATTCCTCCGTCAGTCAATTATAAATCTGAAAGTCTATCAAACAATATGCAAACCGTCTACCATTACGCAACGACGCTGTCTGGTAAACGAATGTGCCGCAGTTAAACCTTCACCTGTAGGACCTGCGATTGTAAAGGTTGTGTAACCTTCGCCGCCTGCACCTATACCTGCATATGAAGGAGCATTTTTAACAAAGATAGTTGTTTCAACCGCACGTGCAAACTTTGTGAGGTTATCAATATTTTTAGAATGAATATGCGCTGAGTGACGGTTACCGTGTTCAGCGGCAACTGCTTTTTCAATAGCATCATCAATATCAGGTACACGTACTATAGGAAGAACGGGCATCATCATCTCAACCTGAACAAACGGATGAAGCGCATTTGTTTCGCAAATTATAAGACGTGCATCCGAATTGATACCGAGTTCTTTTAAGAACTTACCTGCATCTTTACCAACCCAATTTTTATTGATTGAGTATTTGCCGTCTTTTTCAACTAAAGCAAGTTTTACCAAAGCATCTACCTGGTCGCCTTTGATAAGGTATGCACCAGCTTCCTGCATACCTGCGATAAGTGCATCTGCAATAGAGTCAACTGCAAAACACTCTTTTTCAGCAATACAGGGTAAGTTATTATCAAAACTTGCACCGGCAACAATGTCACGTGCTGCTTTTTTAATATCAGCCGTTTCGTCAACTATAACGGGCGGGTTACCTGCACCTGCACCGATAGCCTTTTTACCGGACGAAAGAAGTGTGCGTACAACACCTGGACCACCGGTTGCAACCAGCATACGAACGATTGGAGATTTCATCATTTCGTTAGATGTATCCATTGTAGGCTTATAAACTGAAACTACAAGGTTTTCAGGACCGCCAGCCTCTAAGATTGCACGGTTTACCAAATCAACAGCATAGTTTGCAGTTTTGCAAGCGTTGGGGTGTGGATTAAACACTACTGCATTACCACCGGCAATCATACCGATAGAGTTACAGATAACTGTTTCACTCGGGTTAGTTGAAGGTGTGATACTGCCTATAACGCCGTAAGGTGCCATCTCTACCAAAGTAAGACCGTTATCACCAGTCATAACAGACGGCGACAAATCTTCTGTACCGGGAGTTTTGTTGGCAACCAACTGGTGTTTGATAATCTTATCAGACACTCTTCCCATACCTGTTTCGCTCACACCAAGTTTAGCCATTTCTTCGGCTTCGTTAAGTGTAAGTTCACGGATTTTAGATATAATCTGCTCTCTCTGTTCAACAGTATAAGAACGGTACTGTTTATACGCTTTATTAACTGCTTCCAAAGCATCTGACATACTGTCAAATACGCCTTTGTATGAGCGTGCGTTCTCTGTTACGTTCTCTCCTGCAACATTAGCAAGCACATTTTTAATGATTTCGCTTATCTGATTTTCATCAATTCTCATAGATAATCAACAGCCTTTCGTTATATTCGTAATGCAAATTAAAGTATTTTTTCCCAAAGTCTTGGATCGGGGTTTGGAGTAATGGAATAATCAAGCAGCATTCCCTTATCACCTGCAGCCGCTTTTGCATTGTCTACAGCAGCCTGAACTGCAGCAACCTCGCCAGTCATTATTAAATATGATTTACCGCACATACCCCTTGCTATGCGCAACTCAACCAATGTTACATCAGCAGTTTTTGCTGCTGCATCTGCAGCAACGATGGCAGATGCGCCGGAGAATGTTTCTACAACACCCAAAGCACGTGGGTTTTCTACTTCTACCGTTGCGTATATTGCAGGGAACACGCCCTCGTGAACATTACCGAGAACAAAACTGTCTATAAGTTTTTCGCCGTGTTTCACCTTGGCGGCATCTACAGATGCTCTTATAGCACTTAGTTCACCTGAAATAATAACAATATATTTACCCGGACAAACCACCTGAGCCTCGATAATCTGCACATCAGCAGTTTTAACGAGTGTATCGGCAGCCTGTATGCCGGTAGATACGGTAGTATATTCAATCATACCGATTGCATTTGCCATAATTTCACTTCCTGCTCTTTTCTATAATAATATACTTATCGTTAATCTCTAAAACTTTACCGTCAACCGGGGAATGGAGCGCAACACCGAGTTTACCCTCAGGTGCAGAAGCAATCATTGCCCCCTCGCCCACTTTATCACCTTTCTTTACTACCGGAACTGACGGTGGCTCACAGTCCATGCTTAAAGATACGGTAAGCCTTTTAACTTTAATTTCTTTTTCTGTAATAGGTGCTTCAACATTGTACTTAGTAAGTCCAAGACGTTTTACCAAACGTGATACGGGCACCTTTCTATATTCACGTTTATCGGATATTCCGGAAAATTCAGCAGCATCTTTTGATGGTAATATATCATTTGCGCGAAGACCGGTTCTGTATTTGTTTATAAGTGTTGCGGGTGATAATCCCTGCATACATGAATACATCTCGCACAAGCCGCATTGAGAACAGTAGAATGTATCTAAAAATGGTTTTGCATCAAAAACGTGATTATGTGATATTCCGTGCATAAATGCCTGAGGGTTTATAGGATGCCCCATAAGATTCCTCGAACACAAATCTGTACACATTCTGCAACTGCAGCACGCACTCATTGCACGTTTCATACCGATATTGGCTTTAACAGTTTTTCTTTGAACTATATAATGATTCTGCGGCAATAAAATAACCGCATTCGTTGTTTTCGTAACTACACCATGAGGAGTACCTATTTTACCCGTCATGGGACCGCCTATAAGATAGGCCGGATCTTCAATTTTTGCTCCGCCGCACAAATCTACAAGTTCTTTAAAGTTCATACCTAACGGAACTTTAAGTACAGAGGGATTTTTAACTTCGCCGGCCACCATTACATATTTATGCGTAACGGCAATACCATCGTTTACGGCGTAATAGATATTTAACATGGTTTCCACATTGAAAACCGTAACACCCACAGTAATCGGGATATTACCCGGTTTGATTGCTCTGCCTGTGGTTTCGTATGTAAGGACAACCTCGTCACCCGCAGGGTATATCTCAGGTAAAAATGCTACAGATACCTTCGGGAATGCAACCATGGCTGCCTTTACTGCTTCTGCTGCACCCTTATATGACGGCTTGATTGCCACAATGGCACGCTCAGCCTCAACTGCATCGGCAACAAGCGAGAATGCGCTTACAATCTCATAAGCGTACTTTTCAAGCATTTGCCTGTGTACCTTAAACAAGGGCTCACATTCAGCACAGTTTAATATTATTGTGTCTGCCCGCTTATCAAGCTTGGCATAAGCAGGGAATCCGGCACCGCCTGCTCCGACGATGCCGTGCTCCTGCAAAATTTTAGTTAATTTTTCTAATTGCATAACTTACTCCAGTCCTATAGCGTCATCAATGATGCCGACAATTGCAGCATCTACAGGAGACGCTTCAACATTACAACCAATACGTGCGGCACTTCCGGTAGCAACTAAAACGTCTTCGCCAATACCGGCGCCTACATTATCAATAGCCACTATTCTTCCGCTGCCAGCCATATTGCTGTACGGCTCTACAATCAGAAATTTATTGCCCGTCAAGTTTTCATTCTTGCGGGTGGCAACAACACTGCCAACTACTTTACCTACTATCATTACAAGTCACCTTCCGTAAATAATTTGATGGAAGATATTATTTTAATGTAGGCAGAATTTTTTCTACATCACCATGGGGTCTGGGGATTACGTGTGTAGCGATGATTTCGCCGAGTTTTGTAGCAGCACTGCCGCCTGCTTCTACAGCAGATTTAACAGCACCTACATCGCCGCGTACCATAACGCTTACAAGACCGCTACCGATTTTTTCAGTACCGATAAGTTCTACGTTTGCTGCTTTTACCATTGCATCAGCAGCCTCGATTGCAGCTACTAAACCTCTTGTTTCAATCATACCTAATGCTTCATGTGACATTTTCTTTTCCTCCTTGATATTATTTATAATTTTTGTTTCTTCTAAAACTACTTTGGTTTCTGTTGTTTTAGTTGTAGTGGCCGGTGTTGATTTCTTGGTTGCCGGTTTTTTTGCTGTTGTTTTCTTTTCAGCCATATCCGTCACCGCCTATTAGAACTTGGGAAGGATTTTTTCAACATCGCTGTGGGGTCTGGGGATTACATGTACTGCAACGAGTTCGCCCAGTTTTGCTGCAGCGCTTCCGCCTACTTCAGTAGCAGCTTTTACAGCGCCTACATCGCCACGTACCATAACACTTACAAGTCCTGAACCGATTTTTTCAGTACCGATAAGAACTACTTCTGCAGCTTTTACCATTGCGTCAGCAGCCTCAACTGCAGCTACTAAACCTCTAGTTTCTACCATACCTAATGCTTCCTGTGCCATTTTAAATTACCTCCAAATAAAATTATTCATTAATTATTGCTATTTTTAAACCTTCCATCTTCAGATTTGTAACGTGTGCTTCGTTAATCTGAGAAAGAGGGAATTTATGAGTGATGAGTTTGTGCATTGGCAAACCGATGCCTTTTGCACGTTTCAAGAAATCAAATGTTGTTGCGTAGTCACGGAGTGTATATACCCATGAACCTACAGTTGTGATTTCTTTAGCGCAGATATCAAAGTGTGGATTGATGGTTGCATCACCACCGTTGATAAAGAACCCTAATTCGCAAAGACCGCCGCCGCTGCGGATAAACTTATAGATGTTGCTGTGTGCTACGGGCGAGCCTGTGCACTGGAATGCAAAGTCTGCAAGATAACCGCCGAATGCATTTTTAACTGCACCTGCAAGTGCGTCAATACCACTGTGATCTTTAAAGTTTACGGTGTTTGTAGCACCCATT
>JAZSLD010000072.1:0-4938 GCA_045535195.1 Clostridia bacterium
ACATCTCCCGTCAGTTTTCTTAATTAACATTATAGCACTTAATTTTTAAAAATCAATGCCATCATAGAATATTATTGACAAATTTAGCACAATATAACTACGAACCTCAAAAGAAAGGAACGTGTAAACAATGGATATTACAGATATCAGAATAAGACAGATGGAACAGGAGGGCAAAATGCGTGCCGTAGTTTCGGTAACGTTTGATAATTGCTTTGTAGTGCACGATATAAAAATTATAGAGGGTACCGACAAACTTTTTATCGCAATGCCGTCACGCAAAACTCCCGATAACGAGTTTAAAGATATTGCCCATCCTATAAATATGGAAATGCGGGAAATGCTGCAAAACTCTATTTTGGATAAATACAATTCCACAGTAATTCAGGAAAATATTCATCTTCTGGATGAATAAATCCCCTGCTTTTCAATTATTTTCCTGCAAAATTGTGTATGGATTTAATAAAAATGCATAAAATATCAGTCCCCACACGGTTGAAATTCAATCCGATGTGGGGATTTTTTGTGTAAATTTAACAAAATTTTAAAAAATCGTGACTTTTAGTAATATATCTGTAATATTTTTTAAAAAAACTATTGCAAAATCTAAATAAATAATGTAAAATTACATTAAAAGTGGATTTTAGTGGTGTTTCGTGGTAAAAAGTGGCGGATACCAAAAAGGTGGTGAGTAAATGTTTCACGGCGAATATCGTCATAATATCGACGCTAAGGGCAGAATAATAGTGCCCATTAAGTTCAGGGAAAACCTTGGTACAGAGTTTGTTATCACCAGAGGTTTTGAGAATAGTTTGTTTGTGTTCCCTATGTCGGAGTGGAGCATTTTCTCAGAAAAACTTAAAGGTTTGCCGCTTACAAATAAAAACTCACGTGCACTTACAAGACATTTCTTATCGGGTGCGTGCGACTGCGAGGTGGACAAGCAGGGCAGAATTCTGCTTCCTCAGCATCTGGTGGAATTTGCGCAGATTACTAAAGAAGTTACCGTTGCAGGTAACGGCAATAAACTGGAAATCTGGGCAACAGAAAACTGGACAGATTACTTAAGCGCTATGGATACTGACGAGGTAACAGCGGGTCTTGACGAAGTAGGTATTATGATATGACGGAGTTTAAGCACATCTCTGTTTTGTTAAACGAATGTATAGAGGGTTTAAATATCCGCCCCGACGGCATCTATGCCGACGGCACACTTGGCGGCGGCGGACATTCGTCGGTTATATACTCTCATCTTACAACGGGTAAACTTATCGGTATAGACCGTGATATAGAGGCTATAGATGCTGCAAGTAAGCGCATAGGCAATGCGGATAATATCATCTATGTTCACGACAATTACAAAAACATAAAAAACATACTTTTAAATAATAACATAGCAGGTCTTGACGGCGCATTGGTTGATTTGGGAATATCTTCGTACCAGATAGACAACGCCGAGAGAGGCTTCAGTTATACAAAAGACGCACCGCTTGATATGCGTATGAATCAAAGCGACCCTTTAAGCGCATACGACGTGGTAAATACATATGAAGCAAGTAAACTTGCCGGAGTGATATTTGATTATGGCGAAGAACGCTACGGCAGAAAGATTGCAGATAGCATCTGCAAGGCACGGGCAAAAAAGCCAATCGAAACCACACTTGAACTGGCAGACATTATAAAAGGTGCCGTTCCTGCAAAGAGCGTTCCTAAAGGTTCGCACCCGGCAAAGCGTACTTTTCAGGCAATACGCATAGAGGTAAACGGCGAACTTGCCGATTTAAAAGGCGCAGTTACAGATTTTTTTGAATGTTTAAATCCCGGCGGAAGGCTTTGTATCATAACATTCCATTCGCTTGAAGACAGAATAGTAAAACACGTTTTTGCAGACTTTGCATCAGGGTGTACGTGCCCTAAGGAATTCCCCGTCTGCGTATGCGGCAGTGAGCCTCAAGGCAAACTTATAAGCCGCAAGCCAATACTTCCGTCTGCAGAAGAACTTGCAGCAAACAGCAGGTCGGCAAGTGCTAAACTAAGGATAATCGAAAAACTTTAAATATGAGGTGAGTCAATTTGTCAACATATTATAACGGAACATCTGCTTATAAGATTGACGACATTGAATACGGCGTAAGAAGTAACGTAAAAGATAATATTGCCAAAAGGCAGCAAGTCCGCGAAAGCAAAAAAGCAGCGTTTGTAAAACGTGTGCGTGTTTTTGCTACATTCGCAGGTGTATTTGCCATAGCACTCGGTCTTCTTTTTACCAATGCTATGATTATAGAAAAATCTTCAACTGTTAACGATATGCAGAACGAACTTACAGAACTCACCGAAGCAAACAACCAGATTATACTCGATATCGAAAAAAACTTAGACCTTAAAAAGATAGAAGAAATTGCCATTAACGAACTCGGTATGAAGCGTCCCGATAAATACCAGATTGTATATGTAAACGTAGAACAGAACGACTATGCAGAGGTTGCCAAAACCGAAACAACACCGTCGGGCTTTACGGCGACATTCGGTGCAATAGGCAGCGGCATCGGGCGATTTATGGAATATATAAATTAAGATAATAATATACTTAAATAGCACAAGCAGGCAATGCCTGCTTTTTTCGGCTAATATATAAAAAAGGGGGTTACAGCAGATGAAAGCATTGAATTTACAGAACAAAAAACGTGCGTTTGCAACGCTTGTTATATTTGTTGTCCTGCTGATTGCCCTGTTGGTGCGTTGTGCGTGGATACAGTTTGTCAACGGCGAAGAATTGCAAATAAAAGCCATCGAACAGCAAACCAAAGATAAAACAATTAACTCCAAACGAGGCATTATATACGACCGTAACGGAAAGATTTTAGCACAGAGTGCGTCTGTTGAACTTGTTTCGGTAAGCCCTCGTGAGATTTATGAGGCAGGCAATGCCGACTTTATTGCCGACTCGCTTGCGCAGATACTCGAACTTGACAGAACTGCCGTTTACGAAAAGATTACCAAAAACTCAAGTTACGAGATTATCAAACGCCGTGTAGAAAAAGCACCTGCCGAGGCTATACGTTCTTTAATGAGTGTTGAGGACGAAAACGGCAAAACAACCAATAAATTAAAAGGTGTGTACCTTTCAGAAGATACAAAACGCTATTATCCCTACGGAAGTTTGGCGGCACACGTTATAGGCTTTGTAGGAACGGATAATCAGGGCCTTGCAGGTGTTGAACTTTCGTTTGACAATTACTTAAAAGGTATACCCGGCAGAGTAGTAACCGCTAAAAACGCCATAGGTACAGATATGCCGTTTAAGTACGAAAAATACATAAACCCCGAAAACGGCGCTAACCTTGTGCTTACGATAGACGAAACAATCCAGCACTTTGTGGAAAAGCATCTTGAAAAGGCAGTTGCAGATTATAATGTGCAAAACGGTGCTGCGTGTATAGTAATGAACAGTAAAACGGGCGAAATCCTTGCTATGGCAACATACCCGTCGTACGATTTGAATGACCCGTTCACTTTAAACAGCGCAGAGGCTCAGGCTTTGGTAGACTCTCTTACGGGTGAAGACAAATCAAAAGCATATAACGAAGAAATCCAGAAAATGTGGAGAAACAAGGCTGTTGTAGATACTTACGAGCCCGGCTCTACATTTAAAGGTATTACTACGGCTATGGCACTTGAAGAAAACGTAGTAAGCCTTACCGATACATTCAACTGTACGGGGCATCTTCAGGTAGGACCGCACTCTATAAGTTGCTGGAAGCACGGCGGTCATGGTACCGTTACATTTGTTCAGGGTGTTGAAGGCTCGTGTAACCCCGTGTTTATGACAGTCGGTGCACGTGTTGGCAATACAAATTTCTATAAATATTATAAAGCATTCGGCTTTGCCGAAAAAACAGGTTTTGACCTCCCCGGTGAGGCTGTTTGTGCATTCCACTCAATGGAAAACTTCAACCAGGTAGAACTTGAAACATCTTCTTTCGGTCAGTCGTTCCAGATTACACCATTGCAACTTGTTACTGCGTATTCGGCTATCACAAACGACGGAACTATGGTAAGACCGCGCATCGCTAAAGAATTAGTTGACGACAGCGGTAATGTTATCCAGAATTTTGAGACAGAATATATAAGAAAAGTAATTTCTGCTGAAACGGCAGCAACCACCAGACAGATACTTGAAAGTGTTGTAACCAACGGCACTTCCAAAAATGCTTATATCCCCGGTTTCCGTATTGCCGGAAAAACCGGTACAAGTGAAAAACTGCCACGTGGCAACGGCAAATATATAGCGTCTTTTATGGGCTTTGCGCCTGCAAATGACCCCGAGGTAATCGGATTGCTTATACTCGACGAGCCTATGGGCGACTCTCATATGGGCGGACAGATAGCAGCGCCTACGTTCAAACTTATATTTGACGATGTACTCCGCTACTTGGGCGTTGAGCCGCAGTACACGGCAGAAGAACTCGAAACTATGGACCTGCCCGTGCCTAATGTAGAAGGTCTTCCTGTTGCAGATGTGTATGCTGCGTTTGAAAACTCGGGCCTTAAATACCAGATAGTTGGTGACGGCGAAACGGTTGTATCGCAGATACCCAAAGGCGGTACAGCGTTACCATCGTCTTCTACGGTTGTTCTATATACCCGTGAAACCGACGAAAGCGACGTTGTAGTACCCGATGTTATCGGCTGCAGCGTAAGCGAAACCAATAAACGTATAACAAACTCTAACCTTAATATACGAATTTCCGGCAATGCCGAAGTTCAGGACGGCGAAGCAGTTGCATCGTCACAGTCGCCGCCGTCGGGAACACTCGTTCCAAAAGGAACGGTAGTAACCGTAGAGTTTAAATATATAAACGTACACTAAAATACGTAAATAACCCTATGCCTTATCTGCCCACGGATAAGGCTTGCGGTGTTTTATAACCTGTGGGA
>JAZSLD010000230.1:0-5730 GCA_045535195.1 Clostridia bacterium
TTTTTGCTTTTATTTATTTTCTTCGCTAACTTCTTCTTTTGCGTGTATCTCGGCTTCAGGGATTTGCTCAACCGGTTTTTCTTCTGCCGGTTTTTCTGCATTTAGATTAAGCGGGTCCATAGCGGGAAGTTCGCCCCCTGCAAATAGGATTTCAAATTCTTCGCCGGAGAGTTTTTCTCTATCTATAAGTGCCGCTGCTACACATTCTAATTTATCCTTATTTTCAGAGAGCAGTTTGATACACTCTTCGTACTTGGTTTCTATAATGTGCATAATCACGTCGTCAATCTCTGATGCTACTCGCTCGCTTACAGAACGTGACTGTACAAAATCTTTACCAAGGAATACTTCGCTGTTTTCGTTGCCGAAAGATATAGGACCGATTTTATCGCTCATACCAAACTTGGTAACCATCTGGCGTGCAATTTTTGATGCACGTTCAATGTCGTTTGATGCGCCTGTGCTGATGTCGTCCAAAACAATCTTCTCTGCGGCTCTTCCGCCGAGGAGCACTATAATCTCGTCAAGCATTGTCTGCTTTGTCATATAGTATCTGTCTTCTTCGGGCAGGCTCATTGTGTATCCGCCGGCTCTGCCCCTTGGAATGATAGAAATCTGGTGAACGGGGTCCTGAGATGGCAGCAGTTTTGTTACAACTGCGTGACCAGCCTCGTGGTAAGCCGTAATGCGTTTTTCTTTCTCGCTCATATTACGGGTTTTCTTTTCAGTACCAACCATAACTTTAATCATGGCATCTTCAATCTCAGGCATATTGATTTCGGTCTTATGCTTGCGTGCTGCTAAAAGCGCCGCCTCATTTAAAAGGTTAGCAAGGTCAGCACCCGTAAAGCCTGCAGTTGTTTTTGCAATAACTGAAAGATTAACGTCTGCACCAAGCGGTTTTTTGCGTGAGTGAACTTTTAAAATTGCCTCACGTCCTAAAATATCGGGTGCGTCTACAACTACCTGTCTGTCGAAACGTCCGGGACGCAGCAGTGCGCCGTCTAAGATGTCGGGGCGGTTTGTAGCCGCAATTACTATAACACCTTGATTTGCCGCAAAACCGTCCATCTCAACGAGTAACTGGTTAAGTGTCTGCTCTCTTTCGTCGTGACCGCCGCCAAGACCTGCGCCTCTCTGGCGGCCTACGGCGTCGATTTCGTCTATAAACACGATGCTGGGTGCGGCTTTTTTAGCCTGTTCAAACAAATCACGCACACGTGATGCACCAACACCTACAAACATCTCTACAAAGTCAGAACCTGATATTGAAAAGAACGGAACTCCCGCCTCGCCTGCAACGGCTTTGGCAAGAAGAGTTTTACCCGTTCCCGGAGGGCCTACTAAAAGCACACCTCTTGGGATTTTAGCGCCGAGTTTTTCAAACTCTGCAGGGTTTTTAAGAAATTCAACAACCTCTGCAAGTTCGGCTTTTTCAATATCTGCACCGGCAACATCTTTAAATGTTATTGGGTCTTTTTCGTTTACGCTAACTCTTGCTTTGCTTTTACCGAAACTCATAGCGCCCTTGCCGCCGCCCTGGGATTGTTTAAAGAAAATCACCCAGAACACAATTATGATTATCATTAATATAAGCGACGGTAACATAGACAGCCACCATGGTGGTGAAGCCGGGGTGGGGGTTGAGTAGGTAAGAGTTTCGTCTGCAACCTGCTTTTTAATCTGGTCGCCTGCGTGCTCATACAGTGCGCCGAGCGACGGGATTTCAGACGTAACCTTTGTATTATCTTTAAGCGTTACCGTGGCGGTATTTTCTACAACCACCAGTTCTTTTACATTGCCGTTATTAATCAGCGTAACAAGGTCGGAAAAATCTTTCATAACCGGACCTGTCTGATAATTCAGCAAAAAGTATATTAAAAATATGACAGCCAGAAGCAATATATAAAAGCTTGCGCCTTTTATGTATTTCTTCAAATCTATCGCCTCCTTTAACACAATATTAAACCAATATTATCATAAACGAATTTTAAATTCAAGACAAAACCATATTTATATTATGAACATTTTGTAAATATTAATGCAATAATTTTATAAAATTACGCATAAACCTCTGGTTTTAAAACTGCCACGTAAGGCAGGTTTCTGTACTTTTGTGCATAGTCAAGACCATAGCCTACAAGGAAAAGGTCAGCCTCAAACTTAAATCCGTAGTAGTCTGCCTTAACATCTTCTGTACGGCGTGCCGGTTTATCTATAAATGTGCAGATTTTAAGGCTCGCCGGTTTTTTGCTGTTTAAATAGTTTGTAAGGTTATGTAATGTGTAGCCGGTATCTAAAATATCTTCAAGAATTATTACGTGTTTTCCGGTAATGTCGCCCGAAATGTCACGTTTAATTTTAAGTGTGCCCGAAGATGATGTGCTGTCGCCGTAAGTTGATACCTGCATAAAATCAATAGTGCAGTCAACGTCAACTTTACGCATAACGTCTGCTGTAAAAGGATATGCACCATTTAATATTGATATAAATGCAATTTCTTTGCCTTTGTAATCTTTTGTAATCTGTTTGCCGATTCTTTCAGCCGCTTCTGCAATCTGTTCTTCAGAAATAACAATGCGTTCGCAATCTTTGTTTAACATATGCGTCCCTCGCTTATCTTAAGTATTTTTGTTGTTTTTAATGTTACTTTATATGCATCGTCTGCCCTTTGGCAGAGTATAGCTGCTGTTTTGCCGTCTGTTTCAAGTATCGGCAGAGTTGCACGCAGGTGACGTGGAATTTTAAGATCTATTAAAAAATCTTTTACCTTTTTTCTGCCGCCCAGCCCGATTGGCGAGAATATGTCGCCGTCTTTTCTGCTGCGTACCGTTAAAGTGCCGAGTTTGTCGGCATCTAAATATATAATGCCGTTTTCGTAGGCGGATAATTCGGATTTTGGTATTATTTCAAATAAGTATGTTTTATTTGTTTCAGGTATTGATAATGTGCACGGCGATGTAATATTATATGAAAACTTTGGCACAGTTTTAACCGATTGAGAAAAAATAAATTTGTCATAACTGCGCTCTGCATATATACCGCGGAAAGAAGTTGTGCCGCCCGTCGGTAGTGACAGCACGCTTTCTATATTATCAGACGATATCCCTTGCCTGCTGCCAGTTAAAATCTCGCACGAGCGCAGTACAAGGCGCCTTTTAAGCGATATATGCATATCGCTTTCTAAACTTAGTACTACGGTTTTATCGTCGGTGCGTATGCATTTATTTTCATACTCTGCACATACAGACGATATAAAATCCTCGTCGTCTGCTAAAATACGTGAGTTTTCGTAAATAGTGGAAATGAGATTAGGATTTATCTTCTCCATTGCAGGGATTATTACGTTGCGCACGGTATTGCGTGTGTAAATATTTTCGGCATTTGTGCTGTCCGTTACAAAGGATATATTTTTTTCAAGCAGATATTTTTCAATCTGTTTGCGGTCACACTCTATAAGCGGGCGGACAATATTACCGTTTACGGGGAGTATGCCTTTTAGCCCGTTAAGCGATGAGCCACGCATCATATTTATAAGTGTGGTTTCAGCACTATCGCCTTTATGATGTGCTACTGCTATTTTTGCATTTTCGCAAATAGAGTTAAAAAACTCATACCTTGCTTTTCTGCCTGCCATCTCTTCTGAAATGCCAAGTTCTGCTGCCATTGCGGGAACATCGCATTTAAGTAAATGAAATTCCACGCCGTTTGCCTCGGCTATGGATTTTGCATACTTGGCATCACGCTCAGCCTCTTTGCCACGTATCATATGGTTTATGTGGGCTGCGTGCAGGGTAAGATTGTACCTTTGTTTAAGCGCGCACAAAACAGTTAAAAGCGCAACGGAATCCGCCCCTCCCGACAAACCGATTACTACCGTATCACCGGGGGAGAGCATATTGTATTTATCAACCGTTTTCAGTACAATCTTTTCCAAATTTACTGCCTACTTTTCTCTAAATTCATAAAACGTGTAAACTCACCGCGCCAGCCAAGTTCAACTGTGCCGGTAGAGCCGTTACGGAATTTTGATATAATACACTCCGCTACGTTCTTTTTCTCAGTTTCTTCGTTGTATACTTCATCTCTGTAGAGGAACATTACAATATCTGCGTCCTGCTCTATAGAACCTGACTCTCTTAAATCGCTCAGCATCGGGCGATGTTCTGTTCTTTGCTCAGGCGCACGGCTTAACTGCGAAAGCGTTATAACGGGCACATTAAGTTCTTTTGCAAGGATTTTAAGCATACGGCTGTTGTCTGCAACGTCTTGCTGACGGCTTTCTCTGCCGCTGCCTAGCATCAACTGCAGGTAGTCGACAATAACAAGCCCAAGTTGACCTTTAAGTTTTAGTCTTCTGCATTTTGAACGGATTTCGCTCATAGTTATACCGGGGGTGTCGTCTATGTAGATAGGTGCTTTTGAAAGTACCTCAACCGTCTGTGCAAGTTTTGGCAATTCCTCCGGACCGAGGTCGCCCACACGCATCTTTTCGCTTGAAATATAACTTTCAGAACAGAGAATTCTTGTCGCTAACTGCTCTTTACTCATCTCAAGGCTGAATATTGCAACGGGTACGTTATGGCGGATTGCGGCGTTTGCGGCAATGTTAAGCGCAAAACTCGTTTTACCCATAGCAGGACGTGCCGCTATAAGTATAAGGTCCGATGACTGCAAACCAGACATACGTTTGTCAAGTTCGGAAAAGCCCGTCGGCACACCCGTAATGCTGTTTTTGTTTTTCATAAGTTCTTCTAAGCGCTCAAGGTTTGATTTAAGGATTTCCTTGATAGGTGACATATCGCCCCTGGTGCGTGTTTGCAAAACGTCGAACATCTTTGCTTCGGCGCTGTTTAAAACCATAGCCACTTCCTGCTCGCCGCCGTATGCGATGTTGTTGATGTCGGACGCGGCTTTTATGAGTCTGCGAAGAACTGCTTTGTCTTTAATTATTTTTATATGGTGTTTTAAATTGGCGGTGGTAGATACCATCAGGCTGATTTGAGTTAAATACTCAATTCCGCCGACGCTGTCGAACACACTTTCAAGTTCTGCCTTTAGTGTGATAAGGTCAACGGGTTTGCCTGAGTTTGATAAGTTTATAACCGCCTCGTAAATCTTTTTGTGCGGCTCTAAGTAGAAATCTTCTATTTTAAGCGACTCCAGCAGGTCCGATATACACTCGTTATCAAATATAACCGAGCCAAGAACGTACTGCTCCGCCTCTACATTGCACGGCATACTGCGTGCAAGATTTTCTGCCATAGTTACACTTCCTTATTTTAATTTTACTGTGCAGTTATACTTACTTTAATCTTGCCTATAATCTGGGGGTAGAGTTTAGCGTCTACTGTGATGTCGCCCGTTGTTTTGATATCGCTGCCAAGCACGATTTTGCGTTTGTCAACATCTATGTTGTGTTGTTTTTTAAGTGCCTCTGCAATATCTTTGGCAGTTATTGAACCGAACAGTTTGCCGTTTTCGCCTGCTTTGGCAGAGAGTTTAACGGTAACGCCTTCGAGTTTGCTTTTAATTTCCTCTGCGGCTTTTATTTCCTGTTCTTTTTTGTATGCCTGCGATTCTTTCTGTCCTTTTAAGTTGTTGATGTTGGCAGCGGTTGCTTCAACCGCTAATCCTCTGGGCAGCAAAAAGTTGCGTGCGTATCCGTCTGCAATGTTTTTTTCTTCGCCTTTTTTGCCCTGACCTTTAACATCCTGCATAAAAATAACT
>JAZSLD010000026.1:0-2217 GCA_045535195.1 Clostridia bacterium
CAACTGTATATTGAGGGAACACTCAGTTTCGGCTCTGTTGTGGCAGGCTTATGCACCGGCGCAGGTGTAGGTCTTGCGGTGCTTTTTAAAGAGAACAGACCGATGAAATCAAATTTTTCTATTATGGGTATTATATACGTTGTTGCAGTCATAGCAGGACTGATATTTTAATAGAATAGTATGACGACAAATTCTAAGGAAGTGAGAAATTGAGCGAAAATAGAAATCAGGCATTTATGAAAGGTGCACTTATACTTATTATCGCAAACGCACTCGTTAAAGTTATCGGTGCTGTATTTAAAATACCGCTGACGTATGTTCTTGGCGAAGAGGGGATGGGACTTTTTTCGTCATCTTACAATATGTATGCGTGGATGTTTGTAGTTGCGACGGCGGGCTTCCCCGTGGCGATATCGAGAATGGTTTCTGAAAGCCGTGCCAAAGGCAACCACACCGAGGTTAAAAGAATACTGCGTGGCAGTTTAATTCTTATGACGGTAATCGGCATAGTGGGTACGGCGGTGCTGTATTTTGGTGCAGGTCCGTTTTCCAATGTTATGAAAAACCCCGATGCTAAGTTCGGCATTGCGTCTGTTGCGCCGGCGCTGTTCTTTGTTTCTATAATGAGCGTTTTCCGCGGATATTTCCAGGGCAAGCAGGATATGATGCCCACCGCGCTCAGCGAAGTTGTAGAGGCACTAGGTAAACTGGTTGCAGGTTTTGCGCTTGCGTGGATGCTTCTTCCGCAAGGTTTGCCGTTTGCTTCTGCGGGTGCTGTTTCAGGCGTTACGGTTGGTGCGTTTTTAGGTGCATTGTTGCTTGTTATAGTGTATCTTTTCAAGCGCAGGAAAGATAATAACATAAATACAATCGCAGACTTTGGTCCGCAAAGAAGTACAGGCAGAATAGTTTTTGACCTTGCAAAAATTGCTATACCTATTACGATTGGTGCATCCGTTTTTAGTTTAACCAGCGTAATTGATATGATAATGATAATGCGCCGCTTGCAGATGAGCGCAGGATTTTCTTATGACCAGGCTCAGGCATTATGGGGGAGTTACTCAGGCTATGCCACTCCGCTTTTTAATATGCCTCCAACGCTTATCACGGCTATAAGCATAAGCATAGTCCCTGCAATTACAGCGGCGGTTGCAAAAGGCGATATGCCCTTTGCAAGAAAAACGGCTGCCACGGCGGTAAGGGTTACAACACTTTTTGCCCTGCCGTGTGCTATAGGTATGTCGTCTCTTGCAGGACCGATACTTATGCTTGTTTACCACACTAAATTTGCCGAGCGTTCGCTTACGCTTTTGGCGATTGCTATAGTATTCGTTTCATTGGTAATGGTAACAAACGCTATGCTTCAGGCAGTTGGCAGAGAAAATATTCCCGTGCGTAATATGATAATCGGCGGTGCTATAAAAATAATAGTAAACTATACACTTGTGGGTATGCCCGAGATTAACATAAACGGCGCGCCCATAGGTTCAAACCTTTGCTACATTGTAATATTAATACTTAATATTTTTGCTATCAAAAAAGAAATCGGTGTTAAATTCGGCATTGTTCAGTCTGTTGTAAAGCCTGTTCTTTCAGTTGCCGTTATGGCTGTTACTGCGTTGGCGGTATATAACTATACTGCGTTTTTGGGAAATACCCTTGCAACGGTTATCGCTATATGTGCGGCGGCGGCTATGTACCTTACAATGCTATTTATACTCGGTGCTATCACTCGTGACGATGTTGAGATGTTGCCAAAATCAGAAAAATTCATTCCCGTTATGGAAAAATTTAAGTTAATCAGGAGATAAAATATGCGACTTGATAAATATCTAAAAGTATCGCGCCTTATAAAACGGCGTACAGTTGCCAACGAGGCTTGCGAAAACGGCAAAATCGTCCTTAACGGCAGAGTTGCCAAACCTGCCGCTGATGTTAAAGAGGGCGATGTAATAGAACTTACTTTGGGCGATAAAGTTATAAAGGTAAGAGTGCTTAAAATAAGCGAACACGTAATGAAAAGTGACGCAGTGGATATGTATGAGGTAATCAACTGACAGGGTAAGGGGGATTAGTAAAGGTGAAATACACATTTAAAGGCGGTATTCATCCGGCTGACGGTAAAGCGGCAACGGAAAGTAAGCCGATTGTTCAACTTGAGGCACCGGACGAATTGGTATTTCCAAGTCGGAGGCCAAGCGGTCTTAGGAAGACAAG
>JAZSLD010000128.1:0-2231 GCA_045535195.1 Clostridia bacterium
AGGAGTTGTAGTTAACACTTGTCTTCCTAAGACCGCTTGGGCTCCGACATCTTTATACGTGCATATCCTGCAGTTAAAGACGTTGCGGTTATTGGTTTACCCGACCCCAGACTCGGCGAAATTGCAGCGGCTATAATAGAACTCAAGCCCGAATGTTCATCAACAACCGAATCGGACATCGAGGACTTCTGCCGTGATATGCCTAAATACAAACGTCCCAAGAAAATTATATTTGCTGAAGTTCCGCGCAACCCCACCGGCAAGATTGAAAAGCCGAAACTTCGCCAGATTTACTGTGGCGAAAGTGTAGTTGCACAGCAAAACGAAATTAGATAAGAAAGGATTGTCCGTATGAAAAAATTGTTACTTGGAAATGCTGCGGTTGCCCGCGGTGCATACGAAGCAGGTGTAACTGTGGTATCATCATATCCCGGTACACCCAGTACAGAGATTACCGAAAACATCGTTGCCTACCCTGAAATATATGCAGAATGGGCACCAAACGAAAAAGTGGCGGCAGAGGTTGCCATAGGTGCATCTATTGCAGGTGCAAGAGCAATGTCGTGTATGAAGCACGTTGGTATGAATGTTATGGCTGACCCTATGTTTACAGTTAGTTACATAGGCGTAAACGGCGGTCTGGTGTTCTGTGTTGCAGACGACCCCGGTATGCATTCGTCACAGAACGAGCAGGATTCAAGGCACTATGCAAAAGCATCTAAAATTGCTATGCTTGAGCCTGCCGATTCTGCTGAATGTAAAGAGTTTACAAAACTTGCATATGCGCTTTCAGAAGAATATGACACTCCCGTAATTATCCGCCTTTCAACACGTGTTTCACACTCACAGAGTATGGTGGAACTTTGCGACAGAGAAGATTATAAACTTAAAGATTACGAAAAAAACATAGCAAAAAATGTTATGATGCCTGCAAACGCAATTAAACGTCACGTTGAAGTTGAAAAACGTATTGCAGCACTTACCGATTATGCAGAAAATTCACCTCTAAACACCGAGGAAATCAACAACAGCAAAATAGGTGTAATTACATCAGGCATATCATATATGTACGCAAAAGAAGCACTCGGTGATAAAGTTAATTACTTAAAACTTGGTATGGTTTATCCCCTTCCCGAGAAAAAAATCCTTGACTTTGCAGCAAAATGCGAAAAGGTTTACGTTATAGAGGAACTTGACCCCGTATTTGAACAGCATTGTAAAGCATTGGGCATTGAAGTTATCGGCAAAGAGGCATTTACACTTTTAGGCGAGTACACTCCGCAGATGATTAAAAAAGCAGTTCTCGGCGAAGACGCTCCTGAATTTGCCGCTTTGGAAGAAACTATTCCCGTTCGTCCGCCAGTTATGTGCGCCGGTTGCCCACACAGAGGTACATTCTATGTACTTAAAAAACTCGGTCTTGTAGTATCAGGCGATATAGGCTGCTACACATTAGGCGCAGTTGCACCGCTTCAAAGTGTTGACACAACTATCTGCATGGGTGCATCTGTATCTGCTGCACTCGGTATGGCAAAAGCCAGAGGCGAAGAGTTTAACAAAAAACTCGTTTCCGTTATAGGCGACTCAACCTTTATGCATTCAGGTACTACCGGATTGGTTGACATTGTTTACAACAAAGGCGCAAACACAGTTATTATACTCGACAACTCCATAACCGGTATGACAGGACATCAGGAAAACCCCACCACCGGCCGTACAATCCGTGGTGAGGAAACCAAGCAGGTCAACCTTATTGCACTTTGCAAATCAATCGGTGTTGAACGTGTGGTTGTAGCAGACCCGTTTGATGTTAAAAACTTTGAAAAGGTTGTTAAAGAAGAAACTCAGGCAAACGAGCCTTCAGTTATTATAGCACAGCGCCCGTGTGCACTTTTAAAATCGGTTAAGTACACAGGCCACTGCACAATCGGCGAAAACTGCAAAAAATGCAAACTGTGCTTAAAACTTGGTTGCCCTGCCATCAGCGCAGACGGCGACGGTGTAAAGATAGACCTTAACCAGTGTAATGGTTGCGGACTTTGTGTAAATGTTTGTCCTTTCAATGCTATCAAAAAGGAGGATAACAAATAATGACTAAGAATATTATGATTGTAGGCGTTGGTGGCCAGGGAACTTTGCTTGCCAGCCGAATTTTAGGTAATACCGTTATAAACGAGGGCTACGACGTTAAAGTTTCTGAAGTTCACGGAATGAGCCAGCGCGGCGGAAGT
>JAZSLD010000152.1:0-1949 GCA_045535195.1 Clostridia bacterium
AAGATGCGCTGATAAACGAGGGTAAAGCCATTAAAGCAATCTTCCCCGGCAGATGCTTCCGTAACGAGGCTACAGACGCTTGCCACGAGAACACCTTCTTCCAGATGGAAGGTATTATGGTAGATAAAAACATCTCTATCTCAAACCTGATTTTCTTTATGAAAACAATGCTTTCAGAGGTGTTTAAAAAGGATATCAAAGTGCGTTTGCGCCCCGGATTCTTCCCGTTTGTGGAACCCGGTTTTGAACTTGACATCAGTTGCCTTATTTGCGGTGGTGAGGGTTGCCCGTCGTGCAAGCACAGCGGCTGGCTGGAACTTTGCCCCTGCGGAATGATTCACCCCGAAGTTTTAAAAGCGGGAGGAATTGATCCTGACGAGTACACAGGTTTTGCATTCGGACTCGGTCTTACACGCCTTGCTATGATGAAATTTGGTATAAAAGATATTCGTGATTTAAACGGCGGAAGTTTAAAAACTTTATCGCAGTTTACCGACGATAAATAAGGATAGGAGGGGAAAATATGTTTTTATCATTAAATTGGATTTCAGACTTTGTAGACTTATCAGGTCTTGATAAAATGGAACTTATCAATAAATTTTCCCTCTCAACTGCAGAGGTTGAAAATGAAATTTATTTCAAAGGCAGCGATTTAAGCGGCATCGTGGTTGCTGAAATTAAGAGCGTAGAAGACCACCCCGAATCTAAAAAACTGCACCTTTTAAAAGTTGATATCGGCGAGGCTGAACTCGTTGACGTTGTGTGCGGTGCGCCTAACGTAAGGGTTGGTTTAAAAACTGCATTTGCAAAACTCGGTGCGCGCATTGGCGACATTACCATAACACCACGTAAACTTGCTGGTTACACATCCAACGGTATGTGCTGTTCTGAAAAAGAAATCGGCATCAGCGATAGTGGCGACGGCATTATGGAAATCACCGACGACGTTAAAGTTGGTACCGACCTTAAAGATATTTACTAGATTGACGATATTATATTTGAGGTTGACAACAAATCGCTTACAAACCGTCCTGACCTTTGGGGACACTACGGCATAGCGCGTGAGTTTGCTGCAATAGCAGGCAGAGAGTTAAAGCCTTTAGATGTTGCAGACCTTGCCGCATACGAAAATCTTAAAAAAGTTGACCTTAAAATAGAAGATCCGCTTTGCTACAGATATTCGTGTTTAGAGTTTGGCAATATAGGTGTTCACACAAGTCCCGTTAATATGCGTATCCGCCTTTTCTACTGCGGAATGAGGGCAATCAACTTCTTAGCCGACCTTACAAACTACCTTATGCTTGAGATGGGTCAGCCTATGCACGCATTCGACTCCAGAAAAGTTGAAAAGATAAGAATAAAACGCTTTGATAAGCCGTTCAAATTCACTACACTTGATGGCACAGAACGTGATATTGACGAAAACACACTTATGATTTGCAACGACAACACACCCGTTGCCATTGCAGGTATTATGGGCGGTCTTGATTCTGAAATTGTTGAAGACACTTCAACTCTCACACTTGAGTCTGCCACATTCGATGCTACATCTATCCGTAAATCCACAGTTAAACTTGCACACAGAACAGATGCGTCTATGCGTTACGAAAAAAGCCTTGACCCCGAAATGACCGTTCCTGCCATTGCACGTTTTGTAAAACTACTTACGGATATCGACAGCGGTGCAGAGGTTACATCTGCACTTACTGACGAATATGCGTTCAAATACGACGATGTATTGCTCTCTTTCGACAAAGCGTTTGTAGATAAATATACAGGTATAGAAATAAGTAATGATACTATCGTAAAAACACTCAAATCCTTGGGCTTCGGCGTAGAACTTTCAGGCGATAATTTTACTGTTAAAGTTCCCAGTTGGAGAGCGACTAAAGACGTAACTTTAAAAGCAGATATTATAGAAAGTCGGAAGGCCAAGCGGTCTTAGGAAG
>JAZSLD010000126.1:0-3086 GCA_045535195.1 Clostridia bacterium
AGGGTGCAGGCGAGATGTTCCGTGTAACAACTCTTGATATGGATAATCTGCCGATGGCTGACGGAAAAGTAGACTTTTCTCAGGACTTTTTCGGCAAGAGCACTAACTTAACCGTTAGCGGTCAGTTAGAGGTTGAAACACACGCAATGGCATTTAGAAAAGTTTACACATTCGGTCCTACTTTCCGTGCAGAAAACTCTAACACAGCACGTCATGCGGCTGAGTTCTGGATGATTGAGCCTGAGATTGCCTTTGCAGACATTGCAGACGATATGTGCTTAGCAGAGGATATGATTAAATACGTAATCAACTACTGCTTAGAGAATATCCCCGAAGAGATGAACTTCTTCGGCACATTTGTAGACAAAGGTCTGCTTGAAAGACTTAACAATATAGTAAACAGCGAGTTTGCACACGTTACCTATACCGAGGCTGTGGAACTGCTTAAAAACAGCGGCGAGAAGTTTGACTACCCTGTAGAATGGGGCATTGACTTACAGACCGAGCACGAGAGATATTTAACAGAAAAACTGCTTAAAAAACCCGTGTTCGTTACAGATTATCCAAAGGACATCAAAGCATTTTATATGAAACTTAACGACGACGGCAAAACCGTTGCCGCTATGGACCTGCTTGTTCCCGGTGTTGGCGAGATTATCGGCGGCAGCGAAAGAGAGGCAGATTACGACAAACTGCTTGCACGCATCAACGAACTCGGCTTAAACCCCGAAGATTACGACTGGTACCTTGACCTGCGCAAATTCGGCGGTACACGCCACGCAGGGTTCGGTCTTGGTTTTGAAAGACTTATTATGTATATGACAGGTATGTCAAATATCCGTGACGTACAGTCGTTCCCCAGAACTGTAAATAATGCAGAGTTCTAAGCAGGAGTAAAACTATGAAAAAACTTATAAAACCACTTATAAAACCGCTTATATATTTAGTTGTATCGTTTTTCGTGGTGTCGTTTGCGTTCCGCTTAGGCTGGCTTGTCGGTACAGTTGTTATGCTTTCAGGGTTTGCGTTCCTTGCATTTTCCTTACGCGCCGACCTTATGAGCACTTATGCGCAGATAACCTACAACAAAGGCGACCACGGCAAGGCGTTTCTGTGGTTTGAGCGTGCGCTCAAAACAGGCAAAATGCATCCACGCACACAACTTATTTATGCGTATATGCTTATCCGTGACGGCGTTTTGGATAAAAGCGAGCGTTTAATAAACAAAACAATGTTTATGTTTAAAGACAAACTCGGTGACGAATTCTCTAATCCGTCTCATCTTAATCTTTCCATAATCAAATGGAAACGAGGTCAGATAACCGAGGCTATTGAAGAGTTGGAAGAAGTGTACAACACGGGCTTTCGCTCAACCGTTATGTACGGCACACTCGGCACGTACTATCTTTTAAACGGTCAGTACGCAAAAGCGCTTGAATTCAACAAAGAGGCGCTTGAGTACAACGATACCGACCAGAGTATACGTGATAACCTTGCGCTTAACTACTATCTGTGCGGCAACATTAATGCGGCAGACGAAATATATGCAGAACTTATAGAGGAAGAACCCACATTTATAGAGCCTTACTATAACTATGGTATGGTGCTTGAAAAACTCGGCGAGTACGAGGCGGCTATGGCAAACTATAAAAAAGCACTTACCATAACAGTTAAGTACCTTTCAACCGTTACTCACGAGCAGGTACAGGCGGCAATGGACGCTTTAAACGAAAAGATGTCAGACGAAAAAGACGGAGAAAACGAATGAGAACAGTAACCGTTGGAGCCAACGACGCAGGGCAGAGGCTAGACAAGTTTCTTACTAAATTTTTAAAAACGTGTCCGCAGAGTATGATATACAAATGCCTGCGCAAAAAACGCATTAAACTAAACGGCAAAAAAGCCGAGGGCAATGTTAAACTTGCCGAGGGCGATGTTCTTGATATGTATATAAGCGACGAGTTTTTCGGCGAGGTTGCATCTGATACATCGTTTACAAAAGTAAAGCCCGACTTAAACATTATATACGAAGACGAAAATATAATGCTCATAGACAAAAAAGTGGGTATGATAGTCCACGAGGACGACAGCGAAAAGTTTAACACACTTATCTCGCACATAAAGGCATACCTTTATCAAAAAGGCGACTATAACCCTCAGGACGAGCAATCGTTTGCACCCGCACTCTGCAACCGTATAGACAGAAACACGGGCGGCATAGTAATAGCAGCAAAAAACGCTGCTGCACTAAGGGTTATAAACGAAAAAATCAAATCACGCGAGATTAAAAAGTATTATCTCTGTATGGTGCAGGGGCACGTAAAGCCTGAATCGGGCACGCTTGTGGCATATCTGCAAAAAAACGAATCGCAAAACCGTGTGTATTTAAGCGACACGCCAAAAGACGGCTATAAAAAGTGCGTAACAAAATACAAAACCGTAGGTGCTACGGCTTTGGCAAGTTATTTGGAGATTGACTTAATAACAGGCAGAACGCACCAGATACGTGCGCAGATGGCACATATAGGTCACCCACTTGCGGGCGACGGCAAATACGGCACAAACGAGTTCAACAAAAAAGTAGGCCTTAAATATCAGGCGTTATACTCGTACAAAACAGAGTTCGCTTTTACTGACGACAACATACTTTCGTACTTAAACGGAAAATCGTTTGAAGTGGATAAACAAAATTTTCCGTGGTATAAGAAATGACCTGTATAGGGTTTCACCCTAAGAACCGTTTTGAGTCAGTGCTCAAAACAAATTACAATAAAACTATATGGTGTTCGGTTTTAAAACGTCGACCTATGGAGGAATTGGTGAACAAATTACAGCGAAAGCGTGACTGCTTAACCGCAAAACGGCGCGTATTTAATTACATATTACAAATATAGCGCCGTTTTAGCACAACCAGGAATGAGTTTCCGTTTTGTGCGGCGGTGAAAGAGCAGGAACGCTGAGCGCTTAATTTGTCCAATTCTGTAATAAGTCGACAAGAGGTAAGTGACACCCCAAATCTTTGATTTGGTTGGTGGAACTTATGCATGCGAGCAAAGCGAGTCGTAGTTGCCAAGGGGGAATCCCCC
>JAZSLD010000104.1:0-9917 GCA_045535195.1 Clostridia bacterium
ATACTCTTTTAAAAGCCTCCCTGCTCTGTTCTGTTGATAATATCATCCTGAAGCGACCTTGAAAGTGTTGTAAAAAGTGCGCTGTAACCTGCAACACGAACAACAAGGTTTTTATAATTTTCAGGATGCAGTTGAGCATCACGCAGAGTTTCACGGCTTACCACGTTAAACTGCATATGCATACCTTTCTGGTCAAAGAATGCACGAATAAGCGAAATAAACGCCTCAATACCGGACGCACCTTTAAGTGCCGACGGATGGAACTTCATATTAAACAGAGTTCCGTTAGATGCAATACCGTGGTCAAGTTTAGCAACTGAGTTAGCCGCTGCTGTAGGACCGTTTACGTCGCTGCCGGCTGCAGGAGATACGCCATCTGCTATAGGTGCACCTGCAAGTCTGCCGTCGGGCGTTGCACCCGTCTGCAAACCAAGAGGTACGTTAGCAGATACAGGATAAAGTCCTGCGTGGTATATACCGCCTCTGGGGTTGGTATATTTTTCAACGGGTTTTGTATATGTATAGGCGGCTTCACGACCATAGAGGTCAACCTCGTCCAAATCATTACCGAATTTAGGCAATGATTTGATTTTTTCGTAAAGGGCCTTATACTCGTTCTTTTTAGCAGCATCAATATTGTTCTCTTTAATCTGAGTAAAGATTTCAGCAATCTGCGCTTCAGTAATTTCATATCCTTTAGCGGCGATTTCTTTTGCAACCTCTACCGTAAGGTTTTTAGCATATGCATCGCTGTACGGCATACCGAAATTGTTTTTAAGAGCATCTGAATACTGCTGGAGTGTAACTGTTTTTGTTTTATAAACAAGTTCATCTATTGCATACAAAGCGTCTGCCACGTTGGCAATACCAAATCCCTGAGGACCTGTAAAGTTATACACAGCACCGCCTTCCTGCGCTGATTTACCTTTTTTGATGCAGTCATCAAGCATAGAAGAAAGGAAAGGTAACGGACAACGCTCTGCGTGCGCAGCGTCTATAGCATTATCGGAGTTAACCATCAGTTTGATAGTGTAGTCCATCTGTTTTTTGTATGCGTCAAAGAATTTATCGTATGTATCAAGTTCTGAAAGTTCGCCTGTTTTAAGACCAACCTGAACACCTTTGTCCATACCGTTTGAGAAAACAAGTTCCATAGGACGGCACATATTAAAGAATGCAGCATCGTGCCAACCGTCTGTTTTACCGCCTTTCTGCGGCTCAACACAACCGATTATGCAGTAATCACGAGCGTCCTGGAGTGAAAGACCTCTTGAAATAAGTGCAGGAATAATAATCTCATCATTATAATAAGCAGGAAGACCGATACCGGTTTTTGTAAGTTCTGCCGCTTTAACCATAAGGTCGTGCGGTGTGCCGTTCCACACTCTCATAGAAAGTGACGGTTGTGGTAGATTAACGTGCATAGATGCGCTTATACACATATATGACAAATCGTTTGTGGCATCTAACCCGTTGACGTCATGACCACCTACGATAAGGTTCTGGAACATACTGTATCCTGCAAATCCCTCTGCAGATAAAAGGTCACGTACTTTGTTAAGACTGTTGAGTTTTACCCATACACAGTCAATAAGTTCCTGAGCCTGCTCACGTGTGATTTTACCGCTTTCAAGGTCTTTTATGTAATAAGGATACATATACTGGTCAAAGCGTCCGGGTGAAATTGAGTGTCCGCTTGACTCTGTCTGTATAAGAAGTTGTATAAACCAGAACGACTGACAAGCCTCATGGAAACTCTGTGCACCGTTTGCAGGAACTTTATCACAGATTTCTGCAATAGTTAAAAGTTCGTCACGCCTTTTTATATCTGTACATTCGCTTGCTAACTCACGGGCTGCAACGCTGTAGCGTTTCGCAAATATAATAGCACTTTCGCAACTTTCCATAACAGATGTAAGGAAATAATAACGTGTGTTGTAGTCGCTGTCGTAAACATTGCATTTATCTCTTTCAGCCTTTGCCTGTGCCCATATACCTTTATAACCTATTTTTAAAACTTTATCATAATCAACACTTACGTGACCGATACCGTTATAGAAATAGTTACCGGTAGTAAAGATGTTATGTTCTATTGCATTTAAAGTTTCAGGTGCCATATAGGAGGTGGCAAGTTCACTTGTTGTTCTGCCCTGCCAGTATTTATGTACTTCTTTTAATTTTGCGGCAGTTTCATCCGAGATATAGAACGGGTCTGCACTACGTGTTGCAACTGTTTCAAACTCATCCTCAAGCCATTTATTGGAAAACTCAGGGAATGTCTGGCAACCTCTGCGTGCAAAACTGTTGCAACCCACGATAAGTTCGTCATCACGGATAACAACCGGAAGTTTTTCAACAATAGCCCTGAATGCTCTCGACTTTCTTATATATACGGGCAAGCCTTCTGTGCTTTTATAACTTTCAGTGATAATTTCAGCACGTGTTGACTCAATAGTAGGTGTACCCGAATAAAGGTCATCTATAAGTTTTTGTATACGTTCAGTCTTGGGGATATCAGCAGTATAAACTTTTTTCATTTCTAACCCTCCTATTTTGATATTTATATCATACATCAAAAAACAGATAAAGTCAACACTTTGCAAAGAGAAAAAAACAAAAACACAGAAAAAATATGTAAAAACACCGCATATTGGCAATATATGCCCCTTTGCGGTGTTTGATTATTTCTGTGTTATACTCTTTGTGCACAACCTGATGCCCACAAGCGCACCATTCGCATAAATATATCCGAAAATTTTATCTTTTCAATATTTTCACTAAATACAATTTCACTTTCGCCGGTTTTTTGCCCGTCTATGTAATATTCCATAACTCCCGCCGGTGCACCCGCTTCAATAGGTGCAACAAAATCAGATGTTAAAACCGGCTTCATTTCAACCTGCGGAGTTTCGCCTTTTTTAGTAAGAACTTCAAACGGATCTTTTATTAAAAGGTTTGTAGTTCGCTTAACACCTTTTGAAATTGCTTGCTCCCCTACTAGATCACCTGCATTTGAAACTGCCTTGATTGCGTAATTGGCAAATCCGTAATTTAAAAGTTTGCTTGCATCAGCAACTCTGTCTTTAGACGTGGGGGATGCCATAATAACCGCTATAAGGTGCATATTATCTCTTTTGGCAGTACCGGATACGCAAAAAAGAGCATCTGATGTAGAGCCGGTTTTAAGGCCCGTGGCACCTTCATAAAACCTTATAAGTTTATTTGTGTTGGAAAGTGTGAACTTTCCATCACGCAGTGTATCCATCCAAATAGTAGTAAAGTTATGGATATCGGGGTGTTTTAAAAGTTCACGGCTCATTAGTGCTATATCGTACGCACTGGAATAATGCCCCTCAGCGTCTAATCCATTACAGTTTACAAAATGAGTATCCGCCATACCAAGTTGCGCAGCACGCTCGTTCATACGAGCCACAAATGTTTCTTCGCTGCCACTTATGTGCTCTGCCATAGCAACGGCTGCATCATTGCCCGAAGATACCGCTATGCCTTTCATCATATCACGTACACTAAGTTGTTCGCCCTCGTCTAAAAAAATTGTTGAGCCACCCATACTCTTTGCATAGGCACTGCCGGTTATCATATCGTCATACCCCATACGTCCGGCGTCTATCTCTTCCATTGCAAGCAGCATAGTCATAATTTTTGTGATACTCGCCATAGGTCTGCGTTCATGACTGTTTTTATCATAAAGTATTTTGCCCGTGCTGTTCTCCATAAGCAATGCCGACGGTGCCGCAAGTTCCGGTTCACCGTCTGCCATTACAAATTGTATATTAAAGTTTAAAGTAATCATCATCACGCATAACAGCATGACAAACGTATGTACATAAGGAATTTTTCGGAAGTACAAAAAAATATGCCGCATAAGCCTACCTCCATGAAAGTTTTCCATGGTAAAGCATTATGCGGCAAAAATGTATTTTATGATATTAATCAGTTTTCCTTTTCGTAAATTGCCTGTTTTGCACTCTTAGCAATATCTGCAGGGGTTAATCCGTATTCCTCGAAAAGTTCAGCGGGTTTTCCGGAACGGCCGAAAACATCTTTTGTGCCTATGCGTTTCATTACGCAAGGCGCACTCTCACAAAGCACCTCTGCAACTGCGCTGCCAAGGCCACCGATTATACTATGTTCTTCTGCAGTAACAATAGCACCTGTTTCTTTAGATGCTTTAATAATTATATCTTTGTCGATAGGTTTAATGGTAGCCATATTTACTACTCTTGCACTTATGCCATCTTCTTCAAGCATTTTAGCGGCTTCCAAAGCAAAGCCAACCATAAGACCTGTAGCAATAATGGTAACGTCCTTACCCTCTTTGATTTCAACGCCTTTTCCAATCTCGAACTTATAGTCAACATCAAATATGCGGTCAACCGCAAGACGTCCAAAACGCAAATAGCAAGGTCCGTCGTGTTCAATAGCGGCTTTTACGGCAAGGCGTGCCTCTACATCGTCAGCAGGGTTTAATATAACCATTCCCGGAAGTGAACGCATAAGCGCAATATCTTCTAAACATTGGTGAGTAGCACCGTCTTCTCCTACGGAAATACCGGCATGAGTAGCACCGATTTTAACATTAAGGTGCGGATAGCAAATTGAGTTTCTTATCTGTTCAAACGCACGGCCTGCTGCAAACATTGCAAAACTGCTTGCAAACGGAATTTTGCCGCACGATGCAAGGCCTGCTGCAACGCACATCATATCAGCCTCGGCAATACCTGCGTTTATAAATCTTTCGGGAAATTTCTTTTTAAATACATCTGTTTTTGTTGATTTTGAAAGGTCAGCGTCTAAAACGACAATTCTTTCGTCTACTCCAAACTCTGCCAAAGCAGCGCCGTATGCTTCCCTTGTTGCTTTTTTATCAGCCATTTTTACGCGCCTCCAATTCTGCAAGTTTTTGGTCTAATTCTTCTGCGGCTATTGCATACTGTTCGTCATTGGGTGCATTACCGTGCCAGCCGGCTTCGTTTTCCATAAACGAAATATCTTTACCTTTTACAGATTTTGCAATAATAGCAGTTGGTTTGCCTTTGCAGTTTTCAGCGTTTTCAAGTGCTGCACGAAGTGAGTCAAAATCGTGTGCATCTGCAACAACAACATTCCAGTTAAATGCCTCGTACTTTTTGTCTATTGGCAAGGGCGACATAACATCAGCGATATTACCATCAATCTGCAAACCATTATTATCTACAATAACAGTAAGATTATCAAGATTGTGATGTGCGGCAAACATAGCATTCTCCCAAACCTGACCTTCCTCAAGTTCGCCATCGCCCAAAATAGCGTATACACGATAGTTTTTTCTGTCAAGTTTAGCAGCAATAGCCATACCTGCTGCCGCACAAACGCCCTGACCGAGTGAGCCGGTTGACATATCAACACCCGGTACTTTTTTCATATCGGGGTGTCCCTGCAGATAACTGCGTATATTTCTAAAACTCTTGATATCCTCTTTAGGAATAAAGCCGGCTTCTGCCAGCGCACCATAAAGCGCAGGCGCGCAGTGACCTTTAGAGAGAACCAGTCTGTCACGAAGTTCCCAGTTAGGGTTTGATGCATCTACTTTCATCTTTTCAAAATAAAGCAATGCAAGAATGTCGGCTATCGACATAGAACCTCCGGGATGACCGGACTTTGCAGAATAAACAGCATCAAGAGCGTGTTTTCTGATTTTACAAGCGGTGATTTTCAAGTCCAAATTATTCATTGTGTGTCCTTTCTGTGCTACAGAGCACAATTTTATGTCATTAAAATCCCTCGCCCAGCACTTCACGTACATCCGAGAGAATAATAAATGCTTTTGGGTCAATTTCTTTTACAATAGTGCGCAGTTTTGGTATTTCATTACGTATAACAACGCACAAAACAAGCGTACTATCACGATTTGTATACATACCTTTGCCATAAATACCCGTTGTACCCCGATGCATAACTTTCATAATTTCATCGCTTATCTCTTTGGATTTTTCAGAGATAATATATGCGCTCTTGGCGGCGTTACCGCCCTCTACAATGGCATCGGCAACTTTAGAACTTATATAAACAGAAGCAACCATATAAAGCATAAGCGTATAGTCTGCAAATGCAAATCCTGCCACAATTATAATTATGCCATCTATAATAAGAATAAGATTTGCAACTGAAATGCGTCTGCTTAGTATTTTGTGAAGTATAATCGCCAGAAAATCGCTACCACCGGTAGACGCTCCGTATTTTATAACCACACCCACACCTGTGCCCATCAGTATACCACCGAATGCGGCAGACATAAGTATATCATCAGTAAAAGGAGTGGCATCTGCGGTTAGTTCCAAAAACAAAGTAAGCGCCAACGTGCCTACAGCAGATTTAACAAATACGCTTTTCGGCATAGTTTTCCAGCTGATTGCAAAAAGCACTGCATTAATACTTAACACAACCAAAGAAACCGGTAACCCGAATTTAGAATGTAAAATAGTAGCAACACCGCCGGCACCGCCTGCGGCGATTTCGTTCGGTATCAGAAAATAACTGAAACCTATCGCCATAACAAGTGCGCCGAGCAAAATAAAGAAAAATTCTTTGAAAAAGTTTTTCAAATTATCACCTCTGAATTTACGTGTTGCTATTATATTTAACAGCGGCGATAATTTTATTCTGCTGTATTTGCGGCTTCGTATGCCATATTAAGTATTTCGTCAAGACGATCAGAGTTTTTCTTTAAATAAAGATACCCTATTAGCGCCTCAAATCCGGTTGCGTGGCGATAATCCACAATATCAGCATTTTTTGCCGAGGTATGCGAATGTGCATTTCTGCCACGTTTATATATGCTTTGCTCTTCTTCCGTAAAACTGTCTTCGATAGAACGCACAATTTTGCTTTGCGCTACTGCGCTAACGTATTTAATAGCAATTTTATGAAGTTTTGCAACCTGCATATTAATATCTTTAGCAATTCTTGTGCGTATATATGTTTCGTATACTGCGTCACCCACAAAAGCAAGAGTCAAAGGCGACAGTTGTTCAGGCGGCAGTCCTAATTCAAAATCAAGCATATCTTACTCCCTATGCCACTTAACGCCCTGAGAAGTATCTTCCAAGATAATTCCCCTCGCTTTAAGTTTATCACGGATTTCATCGGCAGTTTTAAAGTCTTTTGCTTTTCTTGCCTGATTTCTCTGTTCAATCATATCTTCAATCTCACTGTCGAGATTATCGTCTTTTTTATTGTTCAATACGCCGAGTACGCCGCCAAGTTCTTTAATAAGTGCAAGAGTATCCTCGCACGCTTTTTTGCTGCTTTCGGCATTTATCTCGGTATTTGCAAAGTAAACAATATCAAATATAGCGGCGATTGCATCGGCAGTATTTATATCGTCTTCCATAGCCTCTATAAACTTATTTTTAAACTGTTCAAGTTTATCGCTTATGTCTGTTCCTTCAGCGTTGCTGTTCTTTGCCATAAACTCAAGATTACTCATACAGGTATAAATTCTTTCCAATCCCGATTTTGCCTGAATCAAAAGTTCGTGTGAAAAATTGATAGGATTTCTGTAATGAGCACTCAACATAAAGAATCTTACAACTTCAGGTTCAAACTCTTTAACAACGTCACGGACAGTAAAGAAATTACCAAGTGATTTACTCATTTTTCTGTTATCAACATTTATATAGCCATTGTGCAGCCAGTAATTTGCAAACTCACATCCATGTGCGGCTTCAGACTGTGCAACCTCATTTTCGTGGTGAGGGAATATCAAATCTTTACCACCGCTGTGAATATCAATGGTTTTTCCAAGATATTTGTTCGCCATGGCACTGCATTCAATATGCCATCCGGGTCTTCCCATTCCCCATGGGCTCTCCCACGCAGGTTCTCCCTCTTTCTGTGCTTTCCACAACGCAAAATCCATCGGGTCTTCTTTTTGTTCTCCAACGTCAATACGTGCACCTGCTTCAAGATTTTCCAATGGCTGATGAGAAAGTTTACCGTAAGCAGCAAACTTTTTAACGCGGAAGTATACATCACCATCCACATTATAAGCATAGCCTTTTTCTTCAAGAGTTTTAACAAGTTCTATAATCTCATTTATATGATCAGTTGCTCTTGGATGAACAGTTGCAGGTTTAATACCCAGTGCACCGGCATCCTTGAAATATTCTTCAATGAATTTTTCAGCCAGTTCTTTAACAGTAATACCTTCCTCATTGGCACGCTTAATCATTTTATCATCAATATCAGTAAAGTTCTGAACGAAAGTTACTTCATAGCCTACATATTCCATAAAACGTCTTAATGTATCAAATATAATAAAAGGACGCGCATTACCTATATGAAAGTAATTATACACCGTCGGACCGCATGAATACATACGTACCTTGCCTTCCTCCACAGGTTTGAATTCTTCTTTTTTATTAGTCTTACTATTATAAAGTTTAATCATAATAAAAACCTTTTCCTTTCCACTGCTTTATTTACTGAGTTCGTCAACTCTTTTACTCAAATCATCAATATGTTTATGCAGTTTGCAAATTTCCTGTGATGTTGGGTCAGGCATATGAATATGGTCTAAATCATTAGGAGTAATGCGTTTGTTGTTTATTCTTACAATTCTTGCCGGAACACCCACACAAGTAGAGTTTTCAGGAACTTCCGAAAGCACTACTGCATTTGCCGCAATTTTTGAGTTACTTCCAACCATAAAAGGTCCAAGTACTTTTGCACCGCACCCTACCATTACGTTATCGCCCAAAGTCGGGTGACGTTTGCCTTTATCTTTACCCGTACCGCCAAGCGTTACCCCCTGATACAGAGTACAGTTATCGCCGATGACAGCAGTTTCGCCGATAACAACACCTGTGCCATGGTCAATAAAAAGCCCCTTGCCTATGGTTGCACCAGGGTGGATTTCAATACCGGTTACAAATTTGCTGTACTGTGATATAAGTCTTGCGACAAACTTCATACCGTGGTTATAGAAAAAATGTGCATATCTGTGAAAAACCAACGCATGAAGCCCAGTGTATAAAAAGAATACTTCTATCTTACTGCGTGCCGCAGGGTCCCTTTGCATAACAGATGAAATTTCACACAATGCAACGGGAGTATAAAAAATATAGTGTAATACAATAATTGCCGCTATTGCGATAAGTAAATACATACCCTTTTCCTCCAAAACACCGGCATATATTCTATTATATAATCTTTTTACTTAAAAAACAACTGTTTTTTGCGTTTTTTTAATTGATTTTACAGTTATGATGTGCTAATATAGTTATGTAATATATTTAAACTGCAGGTGATAACATGATATACAGAGAATGTGAAAACCCAAAATGCTTTTTCTGCGCATATTCTGCACCGCTTGCCGCTACAACTGATATGATATGCAGCAAAGCAGGAATTGTGTGCGAAGACAGTCTTTGCAAAAAGTTCAGGTACGACCCTCAAAAGCGCGTACCAAAGCGCACGCCCAAACTTAATACAGATAAATTCAGCGCAGAGGATTTTGCACTTTAAAATATCCGTAACCGCAAGGCACAAATCTCCATATAATATATTAAAACGACAAATCCAATTTGTATTCAAATATATTCGGAGGTATTAAAAATGTCAGCCAATGTGCGCAGTCTTGCCGACCTCCCCACAGGTGAGAGATGCCGTGTGGCAGGTCTTAACTCCACAGGCAGCAATCGCAGACGTATGCTGGACTTAGGTTTAGTGCCCGGAACTGAGGTTGAAGCAGTGCTTAAAAGCCCGTCAGGCGGCGTGGCTGCTTATCTTATACGCGGTGCACTTATAGCAATCCGACGTGAGGACGCGGTAAATATAATTATATACTGATTTTTATACAACAATATCGGAGTATGCCAATGCATACAAGTCGGAGGCCAAGCGGTCTTAGGAAG
>JAZSLD010000011.1:0-10569 GCA_045535195.1 Clostridia bacterium
ATATCGTTTTATGCGCAAGTCGGTATATTTAAAATTATGAATCATTAATTTCCCTATCCACGCTACATTATATGCAATATCGCCCGGGTAGTTACAGTCCAGATCTGTGTTTCCGCAAATAATTTTTACATTGTATTCAGCGAGACGTTTTTTATAATATTCAAAACACGCCGGTATACATACATATAAATCATCAGAGCATTTACAAATCTGCATATCAGCGTGACCACAAAGTGGCGTTGACACAGATTCGTTAATAGTTGTGGGGATAACATCTAATCCGAGGTTTTTAAGAGAACTGACAATTTCCTTATCGGCGCGGTAATCAATAATTACTGCCTTCATATTAATTATTTTCGCCCCCAACATAGCCGATAATCTTTTCTATTGTACGGGGAACCGCATCACGCGATGTTTTCCAATCGTCATTTGCATAACGGAAGTCAAACTTTTTAGTAAACCACGTAATATCTTGCTGAATTCTTTTTAAATGTTCTATTTCAAGATTATATATTGCTGAATAAAACTCGTTAAGTTTGGTGCCTGAAAGAACATTTTCGGCGTGTTTTAAAAGTTTAGTAAAATGAGGAATACAAAAACCTTTTGAACTTAAAAACTTATTCTTAAATTCATCTTCTTTTTTATACAGTTCTATAATATTATCGATAAATTTGTTTTCTATATCATCCAGTTTGCCGCAAATAACGCACCCCTCATTTATTCCTGTGTATTTTGGGGTGACTTTATTAAGCGGATTTTCTTTATTAAATATCGACTTTTTAGCAGTTGTTACTGCATCAACGTCTTTTTCAATATGATTTCGTATCTCAGCAAGATGGGTTTCCAAAATAAGTGCCAAACTCAATTTGTTGGTTTGATTAAGAAGCATTGCAAAATGATGCTTGCAATATCCAACAGCATTGGAACGCTCGCGTTCATCGGGTTCCATCATACTTGCGCCTAATGTATATTCAATCAGTTTCTTTTCTTCTTCTTTCATAAATTGACATATAGGACATTCGCAATCTGTATCAAATGCATCATTAATAGGTATTGTATATATATGTTCTTTCATATTAATCTTCCTCAATTTTAGTTTAGGCTGTCTTTTGAAACTACAACAAGCAGCACACCATCTGTAACTGAAATTTCTGCAAATTCGTCCGCAAACTCGTTGCTGATTCCCAAGGAAGTCCCTTGAATCAAATCAGCATTGTCAAGCGGATAAGAAAGTCCTTTTAAAGTAACACCTTTAACGACTTCTGTAACAGGTATTAAAGAAATATGATATCCTTCTTCTCTTTCAACAGAAATATTGCTATCAGTTATATATATACGGTTAGCATCAGAAAATATCATACCTTGTGCGCCGGACTGAAGAATGTATTTTAGGTTATATATATTAGATAGTTCATGGTCTACTCTACCACCAAGAGCAGCAAAAATAACCAGATTATCATATCCGTTATCTAATGCCCATTTAATGCAAAGTTGCATATCGGTGTCATCTTTTACAGTATCGTGAAGAATAATCTTCGCATTATTCAAAATGGGATTATTCTTTATTTTACTAAAATCGCACGAGTCGCTATCGCCAATAAACACATTCGGCGGGATATTCACATTCATTAAATGTTTTATTCCGCCGTCAGCACATATAATAAAATCATATTTCTTAACTGCGTTATAAAAAGAAGAATAATTTTCTACTGCACCGCTACCGATTATTGCTGCTTTCAAATTTCATTACCTCTTTTAAAGAATTCTTTGCAGGTTTCAACCGGGTCATCAGTATTAAACACAGAAGAGCCTGCAACTATCACGTTTGCCCCTGCCGTAATTACATCAGATAAGTTTTCGAGATTGATTCCTCCGTCAACCTGAATATCCATATTTGGTTTTTTTGCTTTTACATATCTTATTTTTTCAACGCAATCTTTTATGAATTTCTGTCCGCCAAATCCCGGATTAACAGTCATTATAAGTACCATTTCAACATAATCGAGATATGGATCGATTTCGGAAATATCGGTAGGCGGATTAATTGCAATAGCAAGTTTTTTGTTATATTTTTTTGTTAATTCAAGCAGAGAAATAATATCAGGCTTTGTTTCAGCATGAACTGTTATAATGTCTGCTCCGGCTTTTAAAAAGGCATCTGCGTATTTCATTGGTTCAGATATCATAAGATGAACATCTAAAACCAGGTCAGAAACTTTTTTTAATGCTTCCACCATAACGGGGCCAAAATTAATATTAGGCACAAAGTGTCCATCCATTACATCCACATGCAGATATTGAGCGCCGCCTTCTTCAACTTTGCGGATATCTTTTTCCATATTAACAAAATCTGCTGCTAAAAGTGACGGTGATAAAATCATGTCAGTAATTCTCCTTATTGCTTTTTAAAGTATTGTAAAAGTCTAAATAATTTTCATATCTGCTCTGCTTAATTTTGCCTTCATCCACAGCTGCGATAACACCGCATTGTTTGCCACCTAAATGAGCACATCCGGAAAATTTACAATTATCTGCATATTCAGAAAACTCAACAAAGTGTTTTTGTAAATCGTTATATTCAATATTATATATCTCTAACATACTAAATCCGGGAGTATCTGCTATATATGAACCATCGTCACATTTAAAAAGTTCTATATGACGGGTCGTGTGACGTCCGCGATTTAATTTTTTGCTTACATCGCCTGTAGTCAAATTCAAATCACCGAATATTTCATTTAATAAACTTGATTTTCCAACGCCCGAAAAACCGGCAAATGCTGTAATTTTACCAAATATTGCTGTTTTTATATCCCCAATACCGGTTTTTTCAACGGTGCTTGTTTCTATAACCTTGTAACCAATATTTCGATAAATTGATAAGACATCATCATAATTGGCAGGTAAATCACATTTGTTTAAACAAATAATCGGCTCTACGCCGTTATCTTCTGCAATAACAAGCATTTTATCAACAAACTTTAAATCAGGTTTAGGATTGTCAACCGCTACAACTATTACCAAACATTCTATATTTGCAATCGGCGGACGGACAAAACAGTTTTTTCTGGGAAATATTTCGGTAATACTGCCTGTGCCATCATCAAGTTCTTCAATTTCTACAACATCTCCGGGTAAGGGTTTTACAGATTTTTTCCTGAAAATGCCTCGTGCTCTGCATTCAACAATTCTGTCGGAGGTTTCTACATAGTAGAAACCTCCGATTCCTTTTAATATTATTCCTTTTGCCATATTAATTACCAAAATTTACGTTCTGCGATGCAACTTTAGAGCCGTCTATATAAATTTCAAATGTAACATTACCGGTTCCTGAAACAGTTTTAACAAAATCTGCATTTTTCTTGGGGTACTGGATACCCTCGTATACAGTTGAACCGTTTGAAGTGATTTTAACGGTAACTTCGTCTTTATCAGTTGGCAAAGTAATAAATAAAGTTTTTTCCTTTACATTTCCGGTGGTTGGTGCGTTTTCTTCATCGTTTCCGCCCTCACCGTTGCTTAAAACCAAATTGATAACGGTTTTTTCATCTACCGAATCACCGCCGGGAACGCTTTGCTTAATAACGGTGTCTTTTGCTTTTGAAGAATCCTGATAATCAAATGAACCAACAACCAGATTTTCCTGTTCAATACGACGTTTTGCCTCAGATTTAGTCATTCCTAAGAGATTAGGAACAACAATCTCACCATCGCCTATGCCATCACTTACATAAAGAGTAATTGAATCACCTTCAGAAAGCGAAGTGCCTTTTGCAGGGTACTGTGAAATAACATAGTCAACAGGGATATTTTCGTTATGAGTTCTTTCTATTTTTACATTCAATCCTAAGGCTCTCAGTTCACTTTCTGCTACAGAAAATTCTTTGTTTTCGTAACTTTTAAGTTTGATAACGTCGCCGCCTTTTGCCACAGTAACTTCAATAGATTGAGAACCTTTAACTTTGCGACCAGCCTTTGGATACTGCTCTATAATGGTTCCGGCTTCTTCATCAGAACTTTCCACACTTTCTTTTACAATGATTGTAAAATCGGTGTTTTCCAAAAATGCTTCTGCCTCTTCAATGGTTTTTGAAATTAAATCAGGAACTTCAACCTCTTTGTTGCCGCCAATAAAACCAAAAGGATTAAAATCAGGAAAAATCATTTTAGCAGCAAACATTGAAAGTAATAACACAATAACGAGAGATGTTATAAGTGCGCTGACAATAGTTTTTTTATCACTTTTTGAAATCTTTTTACTGTCCTGCTTTTTAGCTTCCTTTGCAGGAATATCAATCATAACGTTATCAATCTTGATTGGCGGAATTTTTTTTGTGGCTTCATCAATATATTCGTCATTGGTCTTTGACTCAATCACAACAGAATTTGGGTCAGAAAGCACCATGCTTAAATCTTCATACATCTCAATTACATTTGAGTATCTGCCGGCAGTTTCTTTGCACATTGCTTTAAGAACAATAGCAGAAACATTTTCCGGTATGCCTTCGATAATCTCGCACGGATTTACCGGCGGTTGTTCTATCTGCTTCATTGCAACAGCAACCGGTGTATCGCCGTCAAACGGAACTTTACCGGTAAGCATTTCATACATAACTACACCTAAAGAATATATATCGCTGCGTTCGTCAACGTATCCGCCTCTTGCCTGCTCAGGCGAAAGATAATGAACAGAACCTAAAACATCGCCGTCAACAGAGATAGTGGCGCCGGACGACACACGTGCAATACCAAAATCAGTAACTTTAATATTACCTTCATTTGTAACAATGATATTATGCGGTTTTATATCACGATGGATAATATGTTTTTTATGTGCTTCAGAAAGAGCGTCTGCAATATCCATGGTAATTTTAACAGACGTTTTCCAATCTATAGGAGAATTATTTTTAATGTATTCTTTTAAAGTCTGACCGTCTGCACATTCCATTACTATATAATTAATATCGCCGTCTTTTCCAACGTCATAAATGGAAACGATATGCTGATTAGTCAGTGAAGCAGCAGACTGTGCTTCAATATTAAATCTTTTTAAAAATTCATCACTGCTGTCTAAATCATCGCGCAATATTTTAACAGCTACTATGCGGTTAAGCAAAAGACATTTTGCTCTGTAAACAACAGCCATACCGCCGGTACCTATTTTTTCTAATAATTCGTATCTTCCACCTAAAATTTTACCAACCATTATCACACCTCTTATAATCAAAGTTTAGCAGCAATAACAGTAATGTTATCTGTGCCGCCCGCTTTATTTGCTTTTTCTATAAGTTCTTTGACGCATTCATCTGTATCAGATGCATTTATATACACATTAAGTATTTCCTTGTCATCAAGCATATTAGAAAGACCATCACTACAAAGAATAATACCGTCACCGTCTTCAACCAAAAATTCAAATATATCGCATTTTACGCTGAAATTTGTTCCAATGGCGCGCGTAATTATGTTTTTGTTTGGATGAGTCCTCATATCGGAACGCTCAATTTTACCATTATCAAAAAGTTCCTGAACGATTGAGTGGTCTTTTGTAATCTGTTCGATTGAATTATTTCTTATAAGATAGCATCTGCTGTCACCGACATTTGCTACATATGCAGTATTGTCTTTTTTATAAAAAAGAACTAATGTTGTTCCCATTCCGGCAAGTTCATCATCTAAAGACGCTTTTTTATAAATTGAAAGATTTGCTTGTTCTGCACACTGCAATAAACACTCACGAACATTATTACAGTTCTTCATTCTGCTTTCACTTAAATATTTCTTTACGTTTTCAATAGCCATTTTGCTGGCAGTTTGACCGCCTTTATGACCGCCCATGCCGTCGGCCACAACCAGATAGGTAATTTCGTTGTCAGATATATAATAACTGTCTTCATTGACGTTACGTACCTGACCTTTATCGGTACCTGCCGACATCATCATTTAAACCACCTCATTCCTTTTTATTGTTCGCTCTTCTAAGTTGCCCGCACGAAGCACTAATATCGCTTCCAAGTTCTCTGCGGACGGTTGCATTAATTCCTTTTGATTCAAGTAAAGACTTGAATTTAATAATACCAGATTTATCAGGTTTTACAAATTGATTTTCTTCTACATTATTAACAGGTATCAAATTCACATGACACAGCATACCTTTAAGTTTATCTGCAAGTATTTGTGCACATTCAGGTGAATCATTCACCCCTTTTATAATAGCATATTCAAAACTGATTCGTCTACTGTTATTTTTAATATAATCTTTACATGCAGTTAAAAGTTCGTCAACACTCCATTTATTTGCCACCGGCATAATTGTTTTTCTTATCTCATCAGTAGGTGCATGAAGCGAAATTGAAAGTGTTAACGGAAAATTATATTCGCTTAATTTGTATATCTTATCTACAAGTCCGCATGTAGACAATGAAATATGTCTGTATCCTATATTAAGACCGTCTTTATGATTAACATTCTTTAAAAACTTAATTACATTTTCGAAGTTATCAAGCGGCTCCCCTATCCCCATCATTACAATGTTGCTTATACGTTCACCAACATCTTTTTGAACGCATATAATCTGGTCAAGAATTTCACCGGCAGAAAGATTTCTTACTCTGCCCCCAATGGTGGATGCACAGAATTTACAGCCCATGGCACAACCTACCTGGCACGATATGCATACAGTTATACCATGTTTATAAAACATAGCAACACATTCTACGATATTTCCGTCACCAAGTTTTACCAAGTATTTGCGGGTTCCGTCAAGTTTTGATACAAACTTTTTTTCAACAACTGCAGTAGAAAGATAACTAAGTTCAGCAAGTTTGGCACGAAGTGATTTGGAAATATCGGTCATTTCATCAAATGAGTTAACCCCTCTTCCAATCCAAGTATAAATTTGCTTACAGCGAAACTTAGGTTCTCCGATTTCAATTATAAATTTTTCCAGTTCGTCGTACGTTAAATCTTTTAAATTTATCATCTGTATTCTCCGTGTTACCGCTTTTTAAACTTGCAAATAAAGAAACCATCCGTTCTGTCTATATGCGGATATAAAGTTACATAGCCGTTGTTTTCTTTATTAATTTCTTTTATAGGTTCAAGATAGAACTCCTTACCAAATCTTTCAATAAACTTATCAACCACATCTTCGTTTTCCATTTTTTCTACAGTACAAGTGGAAAAAACAAGTGTTCCGCCGGATTTCACATACTTTGCGGCATTAGATAAAATGTTTAAACTTAATTCTGCCAAATCAGTAATATCCGAAACCTGTCTTTGATATTTTATATCCGGCTTTTTGCCGATAATTCCAAACCCGGAGCAAGGAGCGTCAACAAGAACGCAATCCGCTTTTTCTATGTATTCTTCATTGAGCACAGCAGAATCCTGTATGGTTGCTTTGCATATATCAATCCCCAGACGTTTGGCATTATCATTGATAAGTTTGATTTTATGTTCGTGTATATCAAACGCATATACCACTCCATTGTTCTCCATTTTTTCGGCAATGTGCGTAGTTTTTCCGCCAGGTGCAGCACACATATCAATCACTACATCACCGCTTTTAGGATTTAAAACATCGGCAACAAGCATAGCGGCAATATCCTGAACATAAAAATCACCGTTTAAATACGAAGGCAGTTTTTCCATATTTCTTAATTTATCAGCGCATAATGCATAATTAAGATTTGGGAATATGTCGCTATGATATAAAGAAACATCAATATTTGCTTTTTTTAAATCCAAGCACAATTTTTCGGGTGTTGTTTTTAAAGTGTTACAACGCAATGTAACTGGTCTGCGCTCATAAAACGCTTTAAACATATCTTCAGTAAAATCATATCCGAATTCATTAACGAATAAGGACACAAGTTCCTGTGGATACGAATAATATACGCTTAAATATTCAATTTTTTCTGTGGGAAAACTAATACTGTTTTTATTTCGGATAACATTTCTCAATATTGCATTAACAAATCCGCCACTTCTTTGTCCGCCGGCACTTTTTGCAAGTTTAACACTTTCATTCACTGCGGCAGACTCCGGAATTCTGTCCATATACAAAATCTGATAAATACCAAGTCTTACTGCGTTTAATACATTGGGAGCGATTTTATTCAGTTTGAGTTTTGAAAACTGAGAAATTATATAGTCTATGGTTATTCTGCGCTCTGTTATACCATGCACCAGTTCTGATATGAAACCTTTTTCTTCAGGAGAAAAATCGCCGTTTTCAAATGCCTTCGAAACAGCAATATTGGTATATGCATTGTTATGCTCAATCTCGTACAATATCTTTGATGCGATTTTCCTCTCGTTCATATATTATCTTCTCCTGTTGCGTGAAAGTAAAATTAGTCTTAACAAGTTTGCTATTGCGGTAAGAGCAGACGCAAGATATGTCATTGCAGCAGCACTTAAAACTTTCTTTGCATCTTTATTCTCATCGGCAGACAGAATATCGTATTGCTCCATCATACCAAGTGCACACTTGCTGGCATTAAACTCAACGGGTAAAGTGACAATTTGGAAAAGAACTACCGCCGCAAAAAGAATAATACCAATATTAACAAGAATCTCAAAACCGGTTATAAAACCTAATATAGCCAGTGGTACTGCGGCAGAGGATGAAATTCTGACAACTGGAAAAATTGCGCTTCTTACTTTTAGCGGAATATAGCCTTTTGCGTGCTGAATAGCGTGGCCTGTTTCGTGTGCTGCAACTCCAAGTGCAGCAACAGACGTAGAGTTATATACACTTTCTGATAGATTAACTGTATTATCAGCAGGATTGTAGTGGTCGGTAAGACTGCCGTCTGCCGGACGGACAATTACATTAACATGACCGTTATAATCAAGGATTTTTCTGGCAACCTGCGCACCTGTTAATCCACGTTGGTTCTGAACAGATGAATATTTACCAAAAGTGTTTTTAACTTTAAACTGAGCATATAAGGAAATAATCAGCGCAGGTATAACTAAAACCAGATAATAAATGTCGAATCCGTAATAATACATTACGCACACTCCTAATCATTTAAAAACTTTGTGCCAATATCGATATGATTTCCTTTAAGATAATCGCACACTGTCATAACACGTTTCCCTGCGGGTTGGATTTCGAGTATATCCAAAGCGCTATTGTCTGCGCATTTAACGCGAATATAATCACTCCCTACTTCAATAACTGTACCGCATTCAGATGTAGAATTACATTCAGTATATCTGCCAGAGGTGATTTTTATTTGACTATCTCCCAAAACAGAAAATGCTTTTGGCACGGGGTAAAGTCCCCTTATTTGATTATAAATATCTTTTGCGTTTTTACTCCAATCAATACGTGCAGTTTCTTTTGTAATCATTTCTGCGTATGTTGAAAGTTCGTCATTTTGGATTTCACGCTTTGCTGTGCCGTTTTCAATAGCATCGATTGTTGAAATAATTATTTTGCCGCCGGCATCAGCGAGTTTATCGTGCAATGTTTCAAAATTGTCATTAATTTCGATAGGCACAACTACTTTTTCTATCATATCACCAGTATCTAACCCTTTTGCCATATACATAGTGGTAACACCGGTAATAGATTCCCCGTTTATAATGCACCTTTGAATAGGTGCTGCACCACGGTATTGGGGTAAAAGTGATGCATGAACATTTACACATCCGTATTTTGGAAAATCAAGCACATATTCAGGCAGGATTTTTCCGTACGCAACTACCACTATAAGTTCGGGTTGTTCTTTACTTAAAATTTCATGAATTGCATTATTTTTAAGTGTTTCAGGCTGATGTATAGTAAACCCCAAAGTTTGAGCATAGTCATAAACCGGCGGATGCGCCATTTTGTGACCACGCCCTTTTGGTTTATCAGGCTGAGTTATAACACTTGTTATTGTATGGCCTGCTTCTACTATAGATTTTAAAGAGGATACGGCAAAATCGGGTGTACCCATAAAAAGTATTTTCATTATTCTTCCACCTCTACGAATCTGATGACTTTATCTAAAAAAACATTTCCGTCAAGATGGTCAATTTCATGACACAAAGCAACAGCCAACAATCCCTGACCAATAATTTCATACGACTCACCATTTCGGTCAAGCGCATGAACTACAACTGTTTCAGGCCGCATAACCTCGCCATATCTTCCGGGAGCGCTAAGGCATCCTTCAGTTCCACACTGTGTAGCCTCAGAAACATTCATAATCACAGGGTTAATAAGTTCAATAACGCCCTCGCCAATATCAACAACGGCAATTCGTTTAAGTATTCCGACCTGCGGAGCAGCAAGGCCCACACCGTTTGCGTCGTACATAGTTTCTATCATATCATCTAAAAGTTCTTTAACTCTATCATCGATTACATCTACTTCTCTGCATTTTTTTGCAAGGATTTCATCGCCGACTTTTCTTATATTTCTGATTGCCATATAGCAGTCTCCTCTCTTTAATACATATTATATGGATTTGCATCAATAATTAAATTTGCACAGTTCTTTATTTTTCTATATTCTTCCGCAGTCTCGTGAACTGCATTGTATATTTTTTTACTATAACTAAGTTTCAT
>JAZSLD010000233.1:0-5071 GCA_045535195.1 Clostridia bacterium
TTCGTAGCCGTGATAGTATCGAAGATACAATAAACCACATTTCATTTGTGACCTTTGCTTGCTAAATTTAGCACTTTCCAAATCTTTTTGTGCAATCTGCACACAAAAACGCATAATATTTCGTTATCCACATATGCAATATAAAAAAGGATTTTTTATAAAAAAACAGAAAGTATTACGTATGTGTTGATTTTTTTATTTTGTTATTGACGCATATACATATATAGTAAGAGGAGGAATTTTAACATGATAAGTACCGACAAAATCAAAAATGTATGTTTACTCTCACACGGCAATGCCGGTAAAACCACTCTTTGCGAGGCTATGCTGTTTGAAACTAAAGCAATAGAGCGCAAAGGAAATATCATGGATGGCAATACCGTGTCTGACTACGATAGCGAAGAGATTAAAAGACAGACGTCCATCAACTCTTCTGTTATCCCGATTATGTGGAAAGACCACAAAATCAATCTTATCGACTCTCCCGGATATTTCGATTTCGTTGGCGAGCAGATTCAGGCTACCACCGCCGCAGACGGCGCAGTTATAGTTGTTAGCGGTAAATCAGGCGTTTCCGCAGGTACCGAGCAGGCGTGGGAGATGGCTAAAAAACACAATATCCCCGTAGTGTTCTTCGTAAATAAAACCGATAGTCCCAAGTCCGACTACGACGGCGTTATCCACCAACTTAAAGAAACTTTCGGTAAATCCGTTGCGCCCTTTACATATCCTATCAAAGACGGCGACAAATTTACCGGTTATATAGATATCGTTACAATGCAGCAGAAAGACTTTACCGAAAAAGAGCCTGTTTATAAAGATATTCCCGACTCTATGATGGCTCTTGCCAACGAAAGCCGTGATATGCTTTTGGAGGCTGTTGCAGAAGTTAGCGAAGAAATGATGGAAAAATATTTCAACGGCGAGCAGTTTACCGATGAGGAAATCCGTGTTTCTATCAAGCATGGTATTAAAGAGGGCACTCTCGTGCCTGTTATCTGCGGTAGTGCTACCGAGCAGATTGGTATACACAGACTTATCCATATGTTGTATGAATATATGCCTTCTCCTGACGAGGTTGAGCCGGTTGTATGCACAGACGCAGCAGGCGAAATCGTTGAGGTTAAAGCCGACAGCGGCGAGCCAGTATGCCTGCAGGTGTTCAAAACAGTTGTAGACAACTACGTTGGTAAGATGTCTGTTTTCAAAGTACTTTCGGGTACTGTTAAAAAAGACGACACACTCTTGAATGCCAATAAGGGCGAAAACGAAAAGATTGCAAAACTCTACACCCTCTGCGGTAAAAAGCAGACAGAGGTAGACTCACTTGCAGCAGGAGATATCGGCGCTACAACAAAACTCGTTTGCACCGATACAGGCGACACCCTTTGCAGTCCTAAAAAAGTGCTGAAAGCACCCGAAATGAAATTCCCCAAACCTGTTCTTTCTATGGCTATCGTGCCAAAGGCTAAAGGCGATGAGGAAAAAATCAGCGCAGGTCTTGCAAAACTCATGGAAGAAGACCCCACCTTCAAGGTTGAAAATAATAAAGAAACCAAGCAGACTGTTATCTCCGGTACGGGCGACCAGCACCTTGCTATTATCACCAGCAAACTTACAAGTAAGTTCGGCGTAGGTGTAGACCTTATCGCACCTAAGATTGCTTACCGTGAGGCTATCAAGAAAAAGGTTAAAGTTGAAGGTAAACATAAAAAGCAATCAGGCGGACACGGTCAGTACGGCCACGTTTGGATTGAGTTTGAGCCTTGCGAGAGCGACGGTCTGGTGTTTGAAGAAAAAGTATTCGGCGGAAGCGTGCCGAAAAACTACTTCCCCGCAGTTGAAAAAGGTCTGCAGGAGTGCATGAAGCAGGGCGTTATAGCAGGTTATCCAATGGCTAATTTAAAGGCAACCTTGCTCGACGGCTCTTACCACCCCGTAGACTCTTCCGAAATGGCGTTTAAAACAGCCGCATCTATCGCATACAAAACAGGTCTTGCTCAGGCAGACCCAATCCTGCTCGAACCCATCGGCGTATTGAAAGCAGTTGCTAAAAATGCGTACACGGGCGACATTGTTGGCGATATTAATAAACGCCGCGGCAGAATTTTAGGTATGAACCCGCTTGAGGGCGACATCACCGAGGTTGTTGCAGAAGTGCCTGTGTCTGAAATGACGGGCTACGCTACAGACCTGCGTGCTATCACCAACGGACGTGGCAGTTTCGATTTTGAGGTTGACCACTACGAAGAAACTCCCAGAAATCTCTATGATAAAATAATCGAAGACGCAAAAGAATAATATGAAACGAGCGAAAACCCGCCGTTGATACGGCGGGTTTTCTTTTGAAGTTGTTTAGCGACAATTCGAGCCATGCATTGCGCACATATGTAAATTAAAAAGTGCGCAGCCTGAGGCTACGCACGAAAAATGCGTGCTTCAGGATTGTTACCACACAAAACCATGAAAGACCTTTATAGGCACGTAAACACGCATTTTTACCATAATTGATAAAAACCTATAAAAATCTTTCTTTTTTAGTTTTGTGTGGTATAGTGATTATAGCATATAACAAAATTAATGTCAATAAAAATTGTTTTAAAATAACGGTCACGAAGCCATTGTGGTTTATGGTTTTAAAGGTCGACCTATGGAAGAATTGGAAAGCAAATTACAGCGAAAGCGTGACTGCTTAACCGTAAAACGGCGCGGTTATATTTCCTATTACAAATATAGCGCCGTTTTAGCACAAATAGGAATGAGTTTCCGTTTTGTGCGGCGGTCAAAAGCAGGAACGCTGAGCGTTTAATTTGTCCAATTCTGTAATCAGTCGACTAAGGGGTTCAAGGGGATATTTCCCCTTGTAAAATAAATATTTTAAAAATAAATTTTTAAATAGCGGAACGTCGGCAAGCGCCGTTCCCTACAGGGTTTCACTCCTAAGAACCCCAAAAACCACAACGTAGCCATACATAACGTAAAACATTTTGTTTTTTATAAAAAAACAACCGAGAAAGGAACACAACTATGAACATTGCAGAAAAACTTGCCGCAGAACTGTCTATCAGAACAGAGCAAGCAGAAAACACAATCAAATTAATCGACGAAGACAACACTATCCCTTTTATCGCACGTTACCGCAAAGAGGTTACCGGCGGTCTTGACGACGGAATACTTCGTACATTCAACGACCGTTTAACATATTTGCGCAATCTTGAGGCACGCAAAGAAGAGGTTATCCGCCTTATCGAGGCGCAGGGCAAACTCACCGACGAACTGGCAGAAAAAATCAACGCAGCCGAAATCCTGCGTGAGGTTGAGGACCTTTACCGTCCCTACAAGCAAAAGCGCCGCACCCGTGCAACCATTGCAAAGGAAAAAGGGTTAGAGCCGCTTGCAGAGATTATGCTATCGCCAGATGTGCAGGGCAACTGCGACGAGATTTTTGCGCAGTTTATAAACCCCGAAAAAGAAGTTTTAACTGCCGAGGACGCTGCAGCAGGCGCTATGGATATTATTGCTGAAAATGTTTCTGATAACGCAGACTACCGCAAAAAGATTTACGATATATCGCTTAAAACGGGCATAATAACTACAAGCGGCGAGGGCGAAGAGGGCAAAGTTTACGAGATGTACTACGAGTTCAGCGAAAGCCTTTCAAAAATCGCCAACCACCGAGTACTTGCCATAGACCGTGGCGAAAGAGAAGAATTTTTAAAGGTGCGCATAGACGCAGACACCGAGCGCATACTTGCATATCTGTATGAGCAGGCAGTCCCCGAAAATATATTTAAAAACTATGTTACCGACGCCGTAACAGACAGTTACAACCGCCTTATTGCGCCGTCAATCGAGCGTGAGTTGCGCTCTAACCTTACCGACCGCGCGGGCGAGGCGGCAATAGTGCTGTTCTCTAAAAACCTGCATAATTTGCTTTTGCAACCGCCGGTACGCGGCAAAACTGTGCTCGGCATTGACCCGGGTTATCGCACGGGCTGTAAAGTTGCAGTAGTTGACGAAACCGGAAAAGTATGCGATACAGGCATAATTTACTGCACTTTGGAGCATCATGATAAGGTAAAATCAAAGCAGTACGTGCTCAGCCTGATTGACAAATACAAGGTTGACCTTATTGCTATAGGCAACGGCACGGCTTCAAGAGAAAGCGAGATTTTCGTTGCCGATGTTATCAAATCGACAGACAGAGATGTAAAGTACGCTGTTGTAAACGAGGCGGGTGCGTCTGTTTATTCTGCGTCTGACCTCGGTGCAGAGGAGTTCCCTGATTTTACTGTGGAACAGCGCAGCGCCGCATCTATTGCACGCAGAATTCAGGACCCGCTTTCCGAACTTGTTAAAATAGATCCCAAATCAATCGGCGTAGGGCAGTACCAGCACGATATGAACCAGAAACGCCTTGGCGAATCGCTCGGCGCAGTGGTGGAAGACTGCGTAAACGCAGTCGGCGTAGACCTCAATACCGCAGGTGCGGCACTTCTTTCATACGTTTCGGGTATAAGCGGCGCAGTTGCCAAAAACATAGTTAAATATCGCGAGGAAAACGGCAAATTCAAAAAGCGCAGCCAACTTTTAAAAGTAGGCAAACTCGGCCCTAAGGCATACGTGCAGTGTGCAGGATTTTTGCGTATTGCCGGCGGCGACGAGATGTTTGATAACACATCTGTTCACCCCGAGTCGTACGAAGTTGCAGAAAAACTTATATCCAGCCTCGGCTACGGCGGAAAAGACGAAAGTTTTGCAGACATCAAAGACCGTATGAAAAATTTTGATTTAAAATCTTTCTGTGCGGGCAACAACGTGGGCGAACCTACCGTTGAAGATATTGCAGACTCGCTTGCACGCCCCGGCAGAGATATCCGTGAAGACCTTGCCTCACCCGTGCTTTCTACCGATATTATGGGTATGGAAGACCTTAAAGAGGGTATGATTTTAACCGGCACGGTAAGAAATGTTATAGACTTCGGCGCATTTGTAGACATAGGCGTTCATCAGGACGGGCTTGTGCACATATCGCAACTTAGCGATAAATATATTAAACACCCCATGGAAG
>JAZSLD010000190.1:0-3133 GCA_045535195.1 Clostridia bacterium
TCTTTCAGCGCAAATTCGTGGTCATCAGGCAGCACAACGGGCTCAACGGAAATCTGCTCAAACCCCTCATCCGCCAGATGGATAACATCTTCGGAGAAGTCGAGGTTATTTGATGTGAATGTGCCGCGGACATAATAATTATCCTGATTGCGGCTATCGGCAATCTTTTTGTATTTTGGCAGGATATCATCGTATGTACCCTGACCGCCAACTCTTGGACGCATAAAATCGTGCTTGTCTTTTCTGCCGTCGATACTTAAAACTACATTGCCCATATTTTCGTTAATATATCCGGCAATTTCGTCATTTAAAAGCAAACCGTTTGTTGTAATGGTAAAGCGGAATATTTTGCCTGTTTCTTCGGCTCTTTTCTTAGCGTATTCAACAATGTCTTTTACAACGTCAAAATTCATAAGCGGCTCGCCGCCGAAAAAGTCTATCTCTATATTTTTTCTGTCAGCAGATTTTTCTATAACAAAATCTATTGCCTTTTTGCCGACTTCACTGCTCATAAAAGAACGCTTGCCGCCGTACTCGCCGGTATCTGCAAAGCAATATTTACAGCGCATATTGCAGTCGTGAGTTATGTGCAGGCAAAGCGCTTTTACAACAGATTGCTTTTTCCAGTTTTTAACCACACCGGAGTAAAAATCTTTTGAGAAAAGTGCGTCTTTCTCTGCAAGGAAAGATATTTCCTCATACGCTTCTCTGATATCTTCTTCGCTATGCTTTAAAGAGAGTATTTTAACAATTTCATCGGTTAGTTCGCGGTTATCTTCTGTAATATAATCAAGCAAATCATACACTACATCGCTTACTACGTGCACAGCGCCACTATACACATCCGCAACGATATTTGTGCCGTTTTTGCTGAACTTATGTATCATAGTAAAAATTCCTTTCATTAAAACCAAATCAGGCGGTCAAAGACCGCCTGAGAATTAAGCAGATAAAATTATCTTTTTTCGTTTTCGCATTTCTGGTTTGCTACTGTGCAAGATGTTTTGCAAGCAGACTGGCAAGATGTCTGGCACTCGCCGCAACCGCCTTTTGATGCACTTGTTTTCAATACTGTGTCGTTTAATGATTTAATGTGTTTCATTTTAGTTTCCTCCTAAAAATTATTTCTTCTTCATGTTTATTCCAACAATCCCGCCAAACGCACCGGATAAAAATCCGATTATAATAAGCGCTACAACGTGCTTGTCAAAAACTAATCCAGTTACGAACAGCACACCCAATATGTACAGTATAAGTACATAAAGCATACCGCCCACTGCACCGTTAAGCCAACCGCGTGAGGTTGCCCTGCGTGCCACGGTAAATCCGGCGAGCATTATAGCAAAGACCATAGTAACAAAAACTACTGTACCGATAATGCTGTCGGGCATTGACGTGTATGTGAGCAATAATGCAAATACAGCGAACACCGCAAAAGTAAATACGTATGAAATTATCAGGCTTTTAAGCACTGACATAAAATTAAGCGGCGATGCGTATCTGGTATCTGTCGCACTAAAAAAATCAAACTTCGGCATTTTAGTCCCCTCCGAATAAACAGTTTATACTATATGCATATTCGGACAAAGACGATTTATACCCTTAATTTTACGCCTCGGCAGGTTTAACTACCTCGCGTACTGCCCAACGGCTGATTTTGATAGCAGATTTTTCTGCACCGGAACCGGTTTCGATAACCAAAGTATCGTCTTTAATAGTAACGATTTTTCCGTGGATACCGCCGATGGTAACAATTTTATCACCAACAAGCAGACCTGCCAGCATTTCTTTAGTGAGTTTATCTCTCTTGCGCTGGGGACGAATCATCAAAAAGTAAAGCACCGCCAGCATAAGCACCGGTACCAGCAATGAAGAAAGCATAGCGCCTGTTCCAGCGGCAGCAGCATCTGCGGTAGCGGCAGCAGGTTCTGCCAACGCTTTCATTATAAATAAATTCATAATTTAACTCCTCCTAATAGTATTGTCTATATAATTATACCTTGTTTGGCATTATTATGCAAGGTCTTTTGCAAAATTTCTTAAATTATTTTAAAGCAAATACTAACGGTTCATTTGCAGGTTTTAAATTATCAGGATTTATAGAAAATATTTTATACATACTGCCTGAAACCACAGAAAATTCCTTCGCATCGGTAATTGCGGTCTCGCCCGGCTGAAGAGTTAATTTTGAAAGTGTAACAACATCGCCAAGTTCCGTACCATTGTACTTGGCAACTATAGGAGTAAGACTTACAGCAGAAGACGTAGTGTTAAAAAGCCTTACCGCAACATTACCCTCATTAACGTAAAATGCCTTTTTTACATGGTTATCGCCAAATCTTACAAGCATTTCATCAGTAGGTGTTGAAAGGAATTCTATCTCTGCTCCGCTGGCAGATGAATCTGTATACGTATTTAAATCGCTTGATGGATAAGAAAGTTTACCAAAAAACGGCAAGCGGTTTATACCTGAACTCCACAGCGGTTTACTGCTATTGTAAAATTCAGAACCAACACCGCTGCGCACAAGAGAAACACCGGGTGTTGAAGTTGTATTTATAGTATTGGTAGTCAAGTTACTGTTTATAACCTCATTATCAATATGCCATATCGCAATACCGGAAGAAGTAAGGGCGGGGTATCCTTCAAACCCTTGATACTTTAGCCCTGCATCAAACCCATCAAAAATGCGGTTTTCCAAAATAAACCACTCATTTGCGTTATTGGTTATTACAACGAGACATCTATAACCTTCTTTATCAGATAAAGCAGGAAGGATTTTTGTTGTTGCAGTTTTGCCGTCTACAAGTGCGCTTACATCAATGCCTGCAACTTCGCCATCATTAAACCAGCCCTTCCTGAATTTGCACCAGGCATCAAGGTGTGTAGGCATTGTCGACGGAACAGATGCAGCATCTTTTCTTCCCCAACTGCCTTTTGCCATCAGGCTTAATGTATATATTGAATCATAATTTTCAGTTCCTTTTGTATTATATAAATCGGGCAAATTCAAAACGTGTCCGAGTTCATGGCACTGTGCGCCTATTCCCATAGGATGAGTATCATCAAACATCGCACCCGTCATAACATAATATGAAAAAAACGTGTTTTCCTTGCCATCTATTTCTGCCTT
>JAZSLD010000165.1:0-11048 GCA_045535195.1 Clostridia bacterium
TAAATGCTTCGTGACCGGGAGTGTCTAAGAATGTGATTTTCTTATCATGGATACGCACACGGTAAGCACCTATGTGCTGTGTGATACCGCCTGCCTCTTTTGCTATTACGTTAGTGTTGCGGATTGCGTCGAGCAGTGATGTTTTACCGTGGTCAACGTGACCCATAACAACTACAACCGGTGAACGTGGTTTTAAACTTTCGGGAGCGTCTTCAACGTCGTTAAATAGTTTATCCTCTTCTGTAACAATTATGAGTTTTTCAACGGTAAAGCCCAGATCTTCGCCGACGAGTGACGCCGTGTCGAAGTCTATTGTCTGCGAAACAGATGCCATAATGCCGAGTTCAAACAGTTTTTTAACAACTGTAGATGCCGGCAGTTTCATAAGTTCTGCAAACTCGCCAACTGAGATTTCGTCAGGCACTTCTATAACAGCAGGTTCTTTTTTCTCTTCCTCTTTTTTCTTTACGGGAGTTTTCTGTACTACTGCCTTTTCCTGCTTTTTAGGACCTTTTTTGATTTTCTGTTTCTTTTCGGCTTTGTCGCTTATATCCATATCGACAAGTTTTTCGATTTTTTCGGTATCGAGTTTATCAAGGTCAACCACGTTCTGGCGTGTGTCGACAACCTTGCGGGTATCCTCTTTTTTGATTTCGATACTTTCGATATCACTGTTTTCAGAAACAGATTTTTTAAGTTGCTCAAGTTCCTCGGCACGTTTTTTGTCGAGTTCTGCTTTTTTCTGTTTCTCTAAGCGTTCCTGTTCTTTTTTCTTGGCGATTTTCTCTGCCTTTTCAGCCGCTTTTTTATCAGCCTCTGCTTTTTCAGCCGCTTTACGCTCTTCTTCAGCCTTTTTGGCTGCGGCTTCTTCAGCGGCTTTTTTAGCCTTTTCGGCTGCCTCTTTGGCTGCCTTTTTAGCCTCACGTTCAGCCACGGCTTTCTCACGCTCTGCAGAGAGTTCGGCATTGATTTTTGTATATGCCTCTAAGATAGTATCACCGTTATCGTATTGTTTTAAATGGTGTGCGAAAAATACGTTTATTTCGTCACCTGTAATTGACGCAGTGGAGTTTTTCTTTTCGATATCGTACTTTGCTAAAAGTTCTGTCATATCTTTAACCGACATACCGAACTTTTTGGCAAAATCAGATAATTTAATTTTTGTGCCACCGTTTGTCATAATACTTCACCTCCGTTATTGATTGCCTTTTCTATGCTTTTGGCAAAACCTGCATCGCATATAGCGATAACAGCATTGAAACTGTTGCCTATAGCGTGGCCCAGTTCCTCTTTAGTGCCTAATGAAATGTATTTAACATTATAATATGCGCAACTGTCTGTAATCGACTTTAATGTATTTGCGCCCGCGTCCTCTGCTAAAATCACCAGTGCGGCAGAGCCGCCCCTGATAGCCTCTTTAACGGCGTCCTCGCCGCTTGAAACCTTGCCGGCACGCTTTGCCAGCGATACTGTAGTTGGAATTTTAATTTTCATCACTTCCGATTAAATTTGATAATTCGTTATAAACTTCTTCAGGGACAGGGCAGCGCAGAATACTTGCTATGCGCTTTTTTTTAATGGCAGATGCAAGACATTTTTTGTCATTACAAATATATGCGCTTCTGCCGTTTATATTTAACGCAACCGTGCCGTCTGCCGCTTTGCCTATCTTTAAAAACTCGCTTTTATCGGCTTTTTTGCCGCAACCTGCACAGGTCCTTGTTTTTGCGGGATTTCTCATTCTTCCTCGCCGTCCGCATCGTCGTCGCCTGCATCTATTGCAAAAGCACCCAAATCGCCGGTGAAGATATCGCCGATGGTGGTTGTGGTTGTGCCCCAGTCGTTGTAGTTGTCTGCCTCGGTATCAGGTTTGATGTCTATTTTGTAGCCGCACAGTTTAACTGCTAAACGTGCGTTCTGACCGTCTTTACCGATTGCAAGTGAAAGCACGCTCTGGTCAACAAACACAAGTGCCGCACGCTCTGCCTCGTTGATTTTGATGTCTGTAATATCAACGGGTGAGAATGCCGAGCGAATCATTTTAACGGGATCGTCGTAGTAGAGAACGATGTCTATTTTTTCGCCGTTTAACTCGTCCATAACTTTTTGTATACGCATACCGTTTTTACCTACGCATGCGCCGATTGGCTCTACATCTTTATCGTGCGATACAACCGCTACTTTTGTTCTTGAACCTGCAACTCTGGAGATTGCTTTAATCTCAACAGTACCGTCTGCAATTTCGGGAATTTCGAGTTTAAGTAAGTTTTCAACAAGACCTGTTCTTGTTCTTGAAACCATTATAGCAGGCTCGTTAAAGCGAACTTTTTCTGTTTTTACGTTTGCTACATAAAGTTTTAACTGCTGGTGGAAATAATAACGGTCTGCAGGTGACTGCTCGTTTGCAGGCAGAATTGCCTCCAACTCACCAACCTGCTTGCCAAGGCTTACACCGATGTCGATGTAGATATCATTGCCTTTGCTGCGCTGGATAATACCTGTAATCATACCGTTTTGCAATGACGCAAATTCTGAAAGCATAATCTGTCTTTCAGCCTCACGCACTCTTTGTACAACCATCTGCTTTGCTGCCTGAGCCGCAATTCTGCCGAACTCTTTGGGAGTGTCCTCAATATTTAACACATCACCAACTTCAATAGATGCGTCGTACTCTTTAGCCTCGTCAACGAGTATCTGGAGCATATCGTCTTCAATCTCGTCATCGGTTGCTACAACGTCTTTTTGAATGTATACTTTGATGTCGCCTGTTTTTCTGTTTAAATCAACTTTAAAATTTTCGTTGGCGGTGTTGTAGTTTTTCTTGTATGCCGATACCAGACCTGCCTCCAATGCTTCAAGGACTACCTCCTTGTCGATGCCTTTCTGCTCTGCGATGTCGTTTAATGCACGCATAAACTCAGCGTTTAATTTAGCCATTTTTCCAAATCCCTCCGTATTTTAAAATATGCCGTCAAGGCTTAGTTTTACATAAGTTGTTTCCCTCTGGGCGATGGTAAACTCACCGCCGTCAGTTTCAAGTGTTATGATGCCGTCTTCAAACGATTTTAAATCGCCCGTTACAACTTTAGAGCCATTTACCGATTTGTAAAGACCTATGTCTACCTTACTGCCGATAAACTTTGCAAAATGCTCAGCCGTTTTAAGCGCTCTGTCAAGCCCCGGTGAGGAAACTTCAAGCATATACGCCTGCTCAATGGGGTCGCACTTATCAAGCACGTCCGAAAGCGCACGAGAAACCGCCTCGCACTCGTCGAGCGATACGTTGCGCTCAGCATCTTTCATATCAAGAAAGATGCGCAAGAAGTATTCGCCGCCCTCTTTTTTAAACTCGATGTCGTAAATCTCGCAGCCGTTTTCGTCTGCAATAGGTGCAGCCAGTTTTAAAATCTCTGCACACACGTCGGTTTTTTTCATCACACCACTCCTAAAAACAAATGTTTTAAACAAACGAAAGAGTGGGTTTGTCAACCCACTCCTTCGTAAAAGTAATTATTGTCAATACATATATTACCACGGTTTTTGGTAAAATGCAAGTATTTTTTTAAATTTTTACCGGGGAATTATAAAAATCTCTGCCCGATTTGCGGTTTTTTGCGTTTTCGCACGCAAGTGCGGCTATATCCGTTGCTAAAATGTCGTATTCAAACGTACTGTTTGCGCTCGGTGTAAAATCAGCCGTTTTAACCACAAACGGGATTGACGTTTTTTCTTTATTTTCCTTTAATAATGCTGCGCCCGTGCCTGTCATACCGAGTATGCGAACATAGTCACATTCTCTTTGCTTTTCCATACCCACAATGCCTGCCAGTACGGTGCGCTTAACACGGCTTAGCGTGTATCGGCGGCTTACCATTGCCTGATAAAATTCGTCAAGACTTGTTGCCTGCTTTGCGGCGGATATAAGTTTGTTTTCAAAACCGTCCTCTATCAAAGGCAGATTTTTTAAATTATCTGCATCGCACGTTCTGTAAAAGCCGAGTATAAAATTTTCAAGATTGTTTATTCTGTAAGTGTCGCCCGACAATTCATACGGCACTAGCGCAGATACGTCGCTACCCTTAGCCATTGCGTTTCGTATAGCGGTAGACGATGCGTAAATTCCGTCTGTTTCTGTGCTGTGATGCTCTGCCATATGCCGTGCTACGGGATAAATTTTAAAATCCGCACCGCATTTAAGCATGGCAGAGATATATGCTACGCCCAGCATATCGTTAGGGTTTTTTATATAATCAGAAAATTCGGGATAAATAACGTCCATTGCACTTTGCAATGCCGCAGGGTACGATGCCCCGCTTTGCATAATGTTATCTATCTTGTCTTTTAACGCCGCATCTTCGTCTGTTAAAATTTTTGCGCAGCGCATCAGCGCTTCGCCGTTTGCAGACTCGCTGCCGAAACTTATTGCACTAACGAGGTTTGATTTTGCAAGGATTTCCACTCCGCCCTTTGCAAAAATGTCAGCCGACTGCAGCACATACCACGCAGGCAGTTCTATAACGAGGTCTGCACCGTGTTCAAGTGCGGCTTTTGCGCGCGTCCATTTGTCGTACACGGCAACCTCGCCACGCTGAACAAACGAGCCACTCATAACGCACACGCAAGCATCGCAGCCGGAAAGTTTCCTCGCCTGCTCAATCTGATATTTATGTCCGTTGTGGAACGGATTGTATTCACAAATAATGCCTACTGCAGTCATATGTTTTCTCCTTTATTAATATTATTTACATTATACTATTTATTTTTAAAAAATCAATACGTTTTCGACACTTCTGTATTATTGACACGCAAAAGGTGTTTATGTATAATAATTATATATGCGCCTGTAGCTCAGTTGGATAGAGTGTCAGACTCCGACTCTGAAGGTCGTGCGTTCGAATCGCATCAGGCGTATTGATTATCAAATAAAATACCCTTTTAATTTGCACAAATATACTCAGGCAAATTAAAAGGGTATTTTTATGTTGTTTTGAACAATTTAATCACATAATAAATTCCAATCGTGGCATAATAACAAAAAACGAAAGGACAACATATATGCGAAAAAGCGGAATTTTGCTGCCTGTGTTTTCGTTGCCGTCACGGTACGGAATAGGCTGCTTTTCAAAAGATGCAAAAAAGTTTATAGATTTTCTTTTCAAGGCGTCGCAATCATACTGGCAGATACTGCCGCTTGGGCCGACCTCGTACGGCGACTCGCCCTACCAAAGTCCGTCTGTCTTTGCGGGTAACCCGTATTTTATAGATATAGACACGCTTTGCTTAGATGGTTTGCTAACCTCTGCCGAGTGTGCCGGGTATAGTGCCGCCGTTCCGGAATATAACGGCATAGACTACGAATTTTTATATAAAACCCGCCCTGCCATATTGCATAAAGCGTTTTTGCGGTTTAAACAAAATGACGATTATCACCGCTTTATAAATGAAGAAAAATACTGGCTTGACGATTATGCGCAGTTTATGGCGATTAAAAAGCGCTTTGGCGATGAGGGGCTTGGCGATTGGGAAAAATCTGTCCGCCTGCGTGACGAAGATGTTTTAAATCCGCTTATTGCCGAACTTGAAAACGAGATAGAATACTATAAATTTGAGCAGTATCAGTTTATGAAGCAATGGACGGAGATTAAAAGTTATGCCAATAAAAAAGGTATAGAGGTTATCGGCGATATGCCCATATACACAGCGGCAGACAGCGCTGAGGTGTGGAGCAAACCGCAACTTTTCCGTCTTGATGAAAACCGAGCCCCCACCCATGTGGCAGGATGTCCGCCCGACCCGTTCTCGCCCGACGGTCAACTGTGGGGCAATCCCGTTTACGATTGGCAAACCCATGCCGAAACAGACTACGAGTGGTGGACAGAACGTATGAAACGCAGTATGCGTCTTTATGACGTTGTGCGTATAGACCATTTCAGAGGGTTTGAAAGTTACTACGAAATAGACGCAGGCAGTAAAACCGCGCGCAAGGGTAAGTGGCGTAAGGGCGCGGGGATAGACCTTTTTAAAACGCTTGATAAAAAGTGCCCCGACCTTGAGATTATAGCAGAGGATTTAGGGTTTATAACACAGGATGTTAAAGACCTGCTTGCTGAAACGGGGTATGCAGGCATGAAAGTTTTGCAGTTTGCGTTTAACGCAGACGGCGCCGACTATCTTCCGCACAATTACGTTAAAAACTGCATAGTATACACGGGCACGCACGATAACCCTACCACGCTCGGTTGGGCGCAGAGTGCCGATAAAGGCGACCTTGCCTGTGCAATGGACTATATGGGTATAGACGGAGCAGACATTTCCAAAGTATGCAACGGCTTTGTACGGCTTGCAATGGGCAGCGTTGCCGATACGTGCATAATCCCCCTGCAGGATTGGCTTTACCTCGGTGACGATGCACGCATAAACACGCCCGGTACACTTGGCGGTAACTGGTGCTGGCGTATGGATAAGTTAAGCGATAAAACCGCCGCAGAGATTGCGCATATAACTGCACTTTACGGCAGAGATAAAAATAGCAGAAAGGCTGATAAAAATGTTTAACGAATATTTTGAAAAAACCAAAGGCAAACCTCTTTCCACCGCATCTGACAGAGAGATTTACGAAACATTGCTGTCGTTTACAGCGTCGCATATGCAGGAAAGAGGATATAACGCAGGCAAGAAAAAATTGTATTACATTTCGGCAGAATTTTTAATAGGCAAACTGCTCTCGTCAAACCTTATCAATTTAGGTTTGTACGGCGCCGTTGCCGAAGAACTTAAATCCGTAGGCAAATCGCTTGCCGATATAGAGTCTATAGAGCCCGAACCCTCGCTCGGTAACGGTGGCTTGGGCAGACTTGCCGCGTGCTTTATGGATTCAGCCGCCACATTGGGTCTGCCTGCCGACGGTGTTGGTCTTTGCTACCATTGCGGACTTTTTGCGCAGAAGTTTAAAGATAATAAGCAAACAGAGCAGCCCGACTACTGGATAGAGGATAAAAACTGGCTTAACCGCACCGATACACAGTATGCCGTTAAGTTTAAAGATTTCACCTTGCAGTCACGCCTTTACGATTTAACCGTTACGGGCTACGGCAATAAATCAAACCGACTGCGCCTTTTCGATGCCGAAACAGTAAGCGAAAGCATAATTAAAGACGGCATTGCGTTTGATAAAAAAGATGTTGACTCTAATTTGACGTTGTTTCTCTATCCTGACGATAGCGACGATAACGGCAAAAAACTGCGTGTGTACCAGCAGTATTTTATGGTAAGTTGTGCGGCGCAACTTATTTTGGACGAAGCGGTAGAGCGTGGTTCAAATCTTCACGACCTTGCAGACTTTGCCGTAGTGCAGATTAACGACACCCACCCTGCCATGGTAATACCCGAACTTGTGCGCCTTTTAACTGAGCGTGGCATAGACTTTACCGAGGCGGCAGGCATAGTGCGTAACGTGTGCGCGTACACAAACCACACAATCTTAGCAGAGGCACTTGAGAAGTGGCCCGTTAAATATTTAGAGGAAGCCGTGCCCGAAATTATGCAAATAATCCGCCGTTTAGACCTTATGGTGAAAGGTGCAGACGAAACGTGCGCAATCGTTCAGGGCGATTTGGTGCATATGGCGCATCTTGCGATACATTTTTCGTTCAGCGTAAACGGTGTGGCGACATTGCATACCGAAATTTTAAAAAATGTGGAACTTAAAAAGTTTTATGATTTGTACCCCGATAAATTCAATAATAAAACACACGGCATCACGTTCCGCCGCTGGTTAATTCAGGCAAACCCCGACTTAACCGAACTTATACGCAGTTTAACGGGCGACGGCTTTTTAACCGATGCCGACAGATTAAAAGACCTTGCAATGTATGAAAACGATACCGACGTGCTCTCTGCGCTTGATACTATAAAAACGAAGAATAAACTACGCCTTAAAGAATTTCTTATGAAAAAAGAGGGCATCGTTCTGCGTGAGGATTCCATCTTCGACATTCAGGCAAAACGTCTGCACGAGTATAAGCGCCAGCAGTTAAACGCACTTTATATTATAAAGAAATATTTAGATATTAAAGACGGCAAATACCCCGACCGCCACCTTACGTTTATATTTGCGGCAAAGGCAGCGCCGTCGTATGTGATGGCTAAAGATATTATCCATCTTATACTCTGCCTTTCAAAACTTGTTGCCGCCGACCCCGTTGCAAGTAAGTATATGACGGTTGTGATGATAGAGAATTATAATGTGACCGTTGCAGAAAAATTAATTCCTGCGTGCGACATATCCGAGCAGATTTCGCTTGCGTCAAAAGAAGCCAGCGGAACGGGTAATATGAAGTTTATGTTAAACGGCGCCGTAACACTCGGCACATTGGACGGCGCAAATGTAGAGATAGCCGATTTTGTGGGTAAGGATAATATCTATATCTTCGGCAAAAGTGCAGAGGAAGTTATATCGCTTTATAAAAGCGGCAGATATAACCCCCGTGCGCTCTATAGCAAAAACGCCGATATCCGCCGTGCGGTAGATTTTATATCCGATACCGCTATGCTTAAAATCGGCGACGGAACATCGCTTCGCAGATTGCAGAGCGACCTTATAAATAAGGATTACTTTATGGCGCTTTTAGATTTTGAAGATTACGCAAAAACAAAAGATAAAGCCTTTGCCGATTACGAAAACCGTACCGCCTGGGCACGTAAAACGCTTGTAAATATTTCAAAAGCACGCTACTTCTCGTCAGACAGAACAGTTTCGGAATATAACAGAGAGATATGGAAAATGTAATGTTTTTAATTACGGCTGCGAAGCCATAGTGGTTTATGGTTTTTAAGGTCGACCTATGGAAGAATTTGTCCAATTCTGTAATCAGTCGACTTGGGGATTCAAATGGGAAACCCCTTTGAGAAAATTTTTTAAAAACAATTTTTAAATATCGGAACGTCGGCAAGCGCCGTTCCCTACAGCGTTCCCCTAAGAACCCCAACTCTGGCATTGTCGTGCTTCACAACAAACAAAATTTCCTCCTTTTATATATAATATAGATATATATCACAACAAAAAAATTGTGAAAAACCGAAACACTTATAAAAAATCCTTGACAGTTTGAAATAAAAAATATAAAATAGTATGGTGTAATATGATTTAACGTGGATATTTGTGCATATATTGTATGTATCAAAGCCTCCCTTGTGTAAGGGGAGAGGGACCGCCGCATGTGGTGGAGGGATTGTAAATAATACGTGTTATACCAAAACTGTAGAGGGCTTTTTGCAGAAAAACCCTTTACTTTACAGTTTTGTTACAACAATAAATTGTGCATTGACGCAGCATTTTAGTGGTGTTATAATCAATGCATAAACTAGAAGTATTTCTAGTGTGGGTGTCTGGTTGTATATGAAAGAGATGCGGCCGGTTAACACTAAAAAACGTAATCTCTTTCAAAAAAATATTTTAAGGAGGATTTGAGACTATGAAAAATCTCAAAAAAGTACTCGCGTTAGTTGTAGTATTTTCAATGATGCTCAGCACTGTTGCTTTCGCAGCATTCCCTGACGTTGATGAAGATGCTGACTATGCAAACGCAGTTAACACAATCGCTGCTCTCGGTATCGTAGGCGGCGACGACCAGGGTAACTTCAACCCTGACAACACAATCACCAGAGCTGAGTTCACAAAAATGATTTGTGAAGCACAGGCTATCAAAGGTGATGCTGCAAAAGGCGCTACAATCTTCACAGACGTAGCTGCTGATCACTGGGCTTCCGGCTATATCAACATGGCTGTAGGTCAGAACATCATCAATGGTATGGGCGACGGCACTTTCGCTCCTGAAAGCCCCGTTACATACGAGCAGGCAATCAAAATGATCGTTGTTGCTCTCGGTTACGAGCCCATGGCTGCTGACCGTGGTGGTTACCCCACAGGCTACATGGTAGTTGCTCAGTCAATCGGCGTAACAAAAGGCGTTAGCGCTCCTGCACAGACAGACGCTGCTAAACGTTCACTCATCGCTGAACTCATTTACAACGCTTTAGACGTTCCTATGATGGAACAGACAGGTTTCGGTTCTGAAAAGACATTCGAAATCATGGACGGCACAAACGACAAAGCAAGAGTTACACTTCTTACATCTAAATTTGATGTAGTTAAACTCGGCGGTGTTGTTACAGCTAACGACAAAGTTGATGTTAAAGGTGGCACTGCTGCTCCCGAAGATGAAATCAAATTCAGAATTTACAACAACTACAAAACAACAAATGATGATTTCACATTCTCTAACACAGACAAAACAAATGGTTACAAAGATTTTGCATCTTCAATCGCTGTAGGTGATACAGACGTTGCTGACCTCCTCGGTCAGAAAGCAATCATCTTCGTTCAGGAAGACAACAACGACTACACAGTAATCGCTGCTGTTGCTGACGAAGCAAAAGTTGCTTCTGTTTCTTTCGCACTCACAGATATCGATACTGTTGATGATGCAAGAACAGATACAGATGGTCCTAACGACGATAACAAAGGTCGCGTTCTCGCTTACTATGCTGATGAAAACGCTAAAAACTCTACAAAACTCGACATCAACGACACACTTTATGTTATCTGGAACAATTCTGACAACAACTCTTACGATGAACTTGATGAAATCGTAGGTGCAGCAAATCTTGCTGGTAAAGTAACTCTTACAGACTGGAACAATGACGACGTATATGAAGTACTCGCTGTTGAAGTTTACGAACACTTCGTTGTAACTTCTGTTGAAGCAGATTCTTACACAATCGAAGGTGAAAACACTAACGATGCTCCTACATTCAGCGTTGACGCTGAAGAAGAAGACTACGATGTAACTATCACAGACGTTGATGGTAACGAAGTAGCAATCGAAGATATTAAAGAAGGCGACGTTATCGCTGTTCTTTCTGACAATTATGTTGATCCTCAGGTATACCTCGACATTATTGTACTCGGTGCAAACGTAGCTGAGGGTACAGTAGTTGCTTATGATGCAAACAATGCTTCTGGCGCTAAAGCTACAATTGGTGATGCT
>JAZSLD010000019.1:0-2168 GCA_045535195.1 Clostridia bacterium
CAAGGCAAAAATCGAAGCACCTTACCATCAGTATGAACTGGGCGGTCATATTTTCTATGTTGAACTCGACGGTGATGCTACGCACAATCCCGAATGTATTATGCAGACTGTTGACCTTATGGATAAGTACAATATCGGTTACGGTTCTGTAAACCACACAAGAAACAGATGCCTTGACTGTGGATTTGAAAATGCTGACGAAAATGTTACCGTGTGCCCCGAATGTGGCAGCGAAAACATTGATACCATTCAGCGTATCACGGGTTATCTTGTAGGCAGCACAAACAGTTGGAATGCCGCAAAGAAAGCCGAGTTAAAGGACAGAGTTACACATGAGGTATAATGGAATAGATTTAAATTCCGAGATTTCCATATCGGGAATCACATACAGTTCTGCGGTGGACGGTGTAGGATTTCGTGATGTTCTGTTTGTAAACTATTGTCCCCATCATTGCGACGGCTGCCATAACCCCGAAACGTGGGACAGAGCAAACGGCAGAATAGTAACATTGCAAAGCGTGTACGAAGACCTTACACGCAGCAGTTTAACCAATATCACATTCAGCGGCGGCGAGCCGTTTGAACAGGCGAGGGAACTTGCTTTTTTAGCAAAGTATATCCGCGAAAACCATGGCAAAAACTTTTGGGTTTACAGCGGCTATACGTTTGAACAGATAGTTGCCGACCCCCAAAAAAAGGTGCTGCTTGAGCAATGCGATGTTTTGGTTGACGGCAGATTTGAAAAAAACAACCGTCAGCAGAATATGCGCTTTAGAGGTTCGCTTAATCAGCGTATAATCGATATAAAAAAATCACTTGAAACGGGCGAAGTTGTTCTGTATGATTTAGATTGGTAAGTAAAAAAAGAGAGGTTTTCAAACCTCTCTTTTTTAACTTGTAAAATCTTCAATTAAAGATGCCAGAGCACTTTTGTCTGCCAGTATAATTCCCTGCTTAAAACTAACTCTGTCCTGCTCAGGAATTTGCGAAAGGTTAATATCGGGCATACCGATTAACTTTTCAAACCCGTTTGTGTACACTTCGTAAACGGCAACCTTGTTGCCGTCTGCTCTGGCAAGGTAGTGTTTAAGTTTAGCGCTCTGTACTGTGCTTTGCACATTTTCTGCCACGTGCTGAGGGATGTCGGATTTTGCCTCGTTTCTGTCTTTAAGCATAAATAACGTAAATGCCGCCGACCATATTATTAAAAAACTACCCACGGCGATAGAGCATATTTTAAAATATAAACTTTTGTTCATAAAAAAACCCCTAAATGTATGTTTGCAATAGTGTTTGCCATAATGTGATATAATATGCAAGAAAATGTTTTTAAATTGTAATATACATTTTGAAAAAATTGTGGTACAATTATGATGAATAAGAAAAAATAGGGAGGCGCTTATATGGCACGCAGAGCACAAACCCCTGAAAAAAAGAAAAAATTAAATATTAAAAAAATCGTTATATATGCACTTATCGTAATGGTGGTGGCGGTTATAGCATTTGTTGCGTGGGTTGCAAGCGGAATAGATTTTTCGTTTGGCGATGCTAACGGCGATTTGGATTTAAAACTGACCAGCGTAGTGTATTGGCAGGACCCCGAAACGGACGAGTGGGAGGAGTTTGAGTACCTTTCGTCCGGCGGAAACAGAATATGGACGGATATTGATACTATTCCGAACTATCTGGAAGACGCTTTTATAGCCATTGAGGACCAGCGTTTTATGAGCCACCATGGTGTAGACTGGAAGCGTACAACGGGTGCTGTTTTAAACGAGGTGTTCAAAGGCGGCTCAACCTACGGAGGAAGTTCTATCACACAGCAGTTGGTTAAAAACTTAACCGGCGAGCGTGACAGAAAGTATATGCGTAAGATAAAAGAAATCATACGTGCGCTTGTGGTAGAAACCAAACTTTCCAAACAGCAGATACTCGAACTTTATTTAAACTCTATATATTTAGGTCAGGGCTGTAACGGGGTAGAGGCGGCAGCTCAGGTGTATTTTAATAAGTCCGTCAGCGAACTTACCCTTGCAGAATCTGCGTCTATTGCGGGTATAACGCAGTACCCTGCGCTTTATGACCCGTTTGAGAATAAAGAAAAAAATATAGAAAAACAGCGTGTCGTTCTTGGTAAGATGCTTGAACTTAAATACATTTCTCAAAAA
>JAZSLD010000196.1:0-3823 GCA_045535195.1 Clostridia bacterium
CCGGCGGTGAACAGCAGAGAATATCTATCGCACGTGCCATAGTTAATAACCCTGCCGTTTTGATAGCAGACGAGCCCACCGGAAACCTTGACCCCGAAACAGCCGCAGGTATTATGGAACTTATGGAAACCATCAACCGCCGCGGAACAACAGTGGTTATGGCAACCCATGCCAAAGACATAGTAAATACCATGCAGAAGCGTGTTATTCATGTTGAGGGCGGTGCCATTGCACATGACGAGAAAAAAGGTGGATACAGTTATGCTAATTAGATTTGCTAAAAGATTTACATATGAGGCTATGGGCAATATCTTCAAAAACGGACTTATGAGCCTTGCCTCGCTGTTTATTATAATTGCGTGTCTGTTTGTGTTGGGCGTGTTTTTGGTGTTTACCATAAACATTAATTATCTTGGTGACCAGATGGCAGACCAATGCCAGATTCAGGCATATATTACAGACGAAGCCAGCCATGGCGGAAAGATACAAAGCATTAGTGACGCAATCAAAAAAATAAGCGGCATCAGCGGTATAACATTTGAACGAGGCGAAGATACATTTGCTAAATTCAAAGAGGGATTGACGGAAGAAGAATTAGTGTCGTTCAGCGGCTTGCCCGACGATATTATTGACGACTCATTCAAAGTAACACTCCACGATATATCCGAATCGCAGACAGTTGCCGAGCAAATCGGCAAAATAGAAGGCGTTCTGCGTGTAGAGAACAGACAGGATATGATTAATATAATCTATTCTGTAACCAACGCAATCCGCCATATATCTGTATGGATAATACTTATATTTATGTTTATAAGCATATTTATTATTTCAAACACTATCAAACTGGCACTCTTTGCAAGACGTAAAGAGATAAACATTATGAAATACGTCGGCGCAACCGATGCATTTATCAGATGGCCGTTTATGATAGAGGGTATGATAGTTGGCTTTGCGGGGGCTATTGTGGCATTTTTCATTATACAGTCGTGCTACGTAGCAATTTCGTCAAGCCTGAGTGCGGCACCTGCCGTAAGTGCCATTATGGCAATACGCGGTTTTAGTGAAATATGGCACTTGATACTTTTGCCGTTTATCGGTGTTGGAGTGTTAATCGGTGCAATAGGCAGCGCACTTTCTATACGTAAATATTTAAAGGTATAATTCACGGTGGTTTATATGAAAAACAAAGGTATATTACGAGTTCTTGCCTGGATAGCGCTTGTTGCGTTTATAGGTGTAAGCCTGCTTACGGTAGTTCCGTTCGGTGTACGTGCCGAAACTGCACAGGAAAGGCTTAACAAAGCACAGCAACAGCAGACAGAACTTAATAAAAAACTCAATGCCAATAAGGCTAAGAAAAAGGCTGAACAGAGTAATAAAGATATACTCGACAGCCAGATAGCCGAAATTGAGGCTGAAATAAATGCTCTTGACGCTCAGGTTGAGGAAATCAACGACAGAATTGAGCAGAAAGACGCAGAACTTGCCGCTGCACACGAACTCAGCAGCAAGCAGTACGAGTCTTATAAAGACCGTGTTAAATTGATTGTTGAAAAAGGCTCAATCACTTATTTAGAGGTAATTGCAAAAGCACATTCTTTAGAGGATTTCTTTATCCGTATGGACGTTATGGAGCAGATTGCTGATTACGACAATACTCTCCTTACCGAACTTAAAGAGAACGAGCAGATTATAGAGGCAATTAAAATAGAGATTGAAAATGAGCGTGCGCAGGTAATGTCCATAATGGAACAGAGCCTTGCAAAAAAAAGAGAATTGACAGCCAAGCAGGCAGCCAGCCAGAAAATCTTAAACGAACTGGCGCAGACGGAAAAGGAAATCACTCAGGATCTTAAAAAGGCAAAAGAAGCCGAAAATGCCGCACGTAACGAGATTGCAAGATTAGTATCGGGCGACGGCAGCCGTTATGTCGGCGGAAAGTTCTTGTGGCCTACTACAAATTCATACACAATAACATCGCCTTATAGTATGCGTGTTCACCCGACTCTCGGTGTGTATAAGCAGCATACCGGTATAGATATCGGCGCATCATACGGCACAAACGTACTTGCTGCGGCAGATGGTACTGTAATTATTGCGGGCTGGAACAATGCGTACGGCAATTACGTTGTTATAAACCACGGCGGCGGAGTGACCACACTTTACGGCCATAACAGCAGTTTAACCGTAAGCAAAGGACAAAAAGTTTCGCGCGGTCAGGTTATAGCCAAAGTTGGTTCAACGGGATATTCCACAGGACCGCATATACATTTTGAGGTTCAGGTAAACGGCAGCCCCGTAAACCCGATGTCGTACTTACAATAAAACAAAAACAGAACGCCTATGGCGTTCTGTTCTTATCTTTGAATAAAGATTTTCTCTGCGAATAATATATATATCAGGGGAGGGTGCTTTGGCAATGATAAATAAAAAACATATAATTATAACTGCGGTTATCACATTTTTCGTAACGGCCGCACTGATGCTTTTTGTTGTCGGCGGCGGTTTGATTTTGCTTTTGCCGCAATTTGCAGACACCGGTGCACAAAAACTGCAAAGGATAGAAACACTTATAGACGGGTATTATATCTACGATTACGATAAGGAAAAAATGATGGATAGCGCACTTTCTGCCTTTGCGGCGGAGGTTGGCGACCCGTACACCCAGTATATTAATAAAGAAGATTTTAAAGAAATGATGCAAAGTGTAGAGGGCGACTATGTAGGAATAGGCATCGAGGTGGTAATTGACGAAGATGACCTTATAACTGTTATAGCGCCGTTTGATGATTCACCCGCGGCACGTGCAGGTATACTGCCCGGTGATAAAATAGTTAAAGTTGACGGCGTAAGTGTAGGTGTTGATAATTATAACGAAGCAATCAATATGATAAAAGGCGACGGCAGCAGCACCGGTAAACGCATTACACTCACCGTAAAACGCGGCGAGGAGAATATGGATATAACCGTAGAGCGTGAAAAAGTTATAATAACCACAGCAAAAGAGCGTATGCTTGAGAATGGAGTTGGATATATACGCATATCAAACTTCGGCGACCACACCGCAGACGAATTTGCAAAATGCCTTGATAATCTTAAAGCATACGGGGTAAAAGGTATAGTTATAGACCTTCGCAATAACCCCGGCGGTACGCTCGACAGCGTTGTAAAGGTAGCAGACTATCTTCTGCCCGAAGCAAATATCATAACTATTAAAGATAAGCAGGGTAACGAGAAAAAGTATGATTCCGACTCCGGCTACAACGACCTGCCTGTGTGTGTGCTTATAAACAAATACAGCGCAAGTGCGGCAGAGGCACTCGCCGGCGCAATAGCAGATAACGGCAGGGGTATACTTATAGGCGAAAAAAGTTTCGGTAAAGGCATAGTCCAATCGATATTTGAGATGGGTGACGGCACAGCATTTAAACTCACCACCGCAAGGTACTATACCCCCGGCGGAACGTGTATAGATAAAGTGGGTATTGAACCTCATATTAAGGTGGATATTGACGAGGATATGAGCAAAATAGCGGTTACTCAAATCCCGTATGAGCGTGATTATCAACTGCAAAGAGCAGTACAGGAATTAAAATGAAAATAATTTAAAAAAATGCTTGCATTTTATTGGTAACTGTGATAAAATATCTAAGGTAAAAATACACACGTATGCCGATTTGCGGGAGGTTGCCGTGAAAAATGCGCGGTTTTCCGTAAAAATGAGGTGTGCGGAGGTATAAAAAAACAAGGAGGCATAAAAAATGTCAGTAATTTCAATGAAACAGCTGCTGGAGTCCGGCGTACATTTCGGACATCAGACCCG
>JAZSLD010000079.1:0-2660 GCA_045535195.1 Clostridia bacterium
AGTTGTTCCTGCATTTCGCTCATAAGTCTGTTATTGAGCGCCTCTGCAGCATTATATCCCATACGATGTTGACGGTTATTCATAGCAGCAACCTCTACAATAACTGCTAAGTTTCTGCCGGGTTTCACGGGAATGGTCAGCGCAGGAACAGACAAATCAAGAATAGTTTCGTACTCTGTTGACATTCCAAGACGGTCATAAACTTTTCCCGATACCCACGGTTCAAGTTTAATAACAAGGTCTATCTTTTCGCTGTCTTTAACAGAACCCATACCAAATATATGTTTAACATCTATTATACCGATACCGCGCAGTTCTATAAAATGGCGGATAATCTCGGGCGATGAGCCGACAAGCGATTTATCGGACACACGCTTAATTTCAACAGCATCATCTGCAACAAGACGGTGACCACGCTTAACAAGTTCTATAGCGGCCTCGCTTTTACCAACGCCGCTGTCGCCCAAAAGCAATACACCCTCGCCGTAAACTTCAACCAGAACGCCGTGCATGGTAATCTCTGGCGCAAGTTGAATATTAAGGAAAGCAATAAGCGCACTCATAAATCTTGACGTTGCAACTTCAGTTAAAAACAGCGGCACATTATATTGTGACGCAAGTTTAACCATTTCGTCAGGTGCTTCCATACCTCTTGTTATAATTATACACGGAATATCCGTCTTAAAAAGTTTTTCCAAAGAGTTTATGCGCTCTTCGCTTGTCATTTTTGAAAGATACGATATCTCTACCCTGCCGACAATCTGTATACGGGTAGCCTCAAAATAATCAAAATATCCTGCAATCTGCAAACTCGGTCTGTTTACCTCGTTATTGACAACCTTTCTTTCGGTAATGTCAAACTCTTCATTTATCCATTTAAGGTTAAATTCTTTGATAAGTGCCTGCAGAGTTACACCTTTGCCGTTACTCACCGAAAACACCGCCTTTTCAATAGTATATTTCCAAAGATGGACATACATTATTATTATAAACCATTTTCAAATAAAAAGAAATAGTTTTTTTAAAAATTATAACAAAAAATATTTTTGTCCTACATTAATTGCTGTTTTTTGAAAACCTGTGTTAAAAACAGTTGCATTTTTGTGTTAATTTTGGTTGCGGTCTATTGACTTTCGAGTTGCCATCCGCTATAATGTATAATATTATAATATAATGAAGAATTTTTTGTTTGAGGAGGGGAAATTATGAAAGCAATCGTCAACGGAAAGATCATTTTAAAAGACAGAATCACCGAAAACCGCGTACTTTTGTTTTCAGATGTAATCGAAGGTATTGTTGATGCAGACAGTATCCCCGAAGGTTGCGAAATTATTGACGCCAAAGGCGGCTATGTTTCACCGGGACTTATTGATTTGCATATTCATGGATATCTGGGTAAAGATGTTTGCGACGGCGAAGAGGAAAGCATTAGAACTATTTCAAAAGGCTTACTCGCTAACGGCGTAACTGCATATCAGCCCACTACAATGACTGAAGATATGAAAGTTATCAGAAAAGCATTGGAAGTTTGCCGTAACCTTAAAGAAGAAAGCAAAGACTGGGACGGCAGTATTATTCTAGGCTGCCACGCTGAAGGACCTTTTATAAGCGAATCTAAAAAAGGCGCTCAGGACCCTAAATACATATTAAAACCCGATGCAGCATTTGTTAAAGAATACGCTGACATCATTAACCTGATAACCCTTGCACCCGAAACCGACACAGAAGATTTTGCCGCAATAAGAGAAATTTGCAGAGATACCGATGTAGTGGTTTCAATGGGCCACACTTCGGCAGATTACGAAACCGCTATGAAAAGCACCGAGTTGGGCGTATCACACGTTACTCACCTTTTCAATGCTATGACACCTTTAGCACACCGTGCACCGGGTGTTGTAACAGCGGCATTTAACTCTGACGTAAGTTGCGAAGTTATTGTTGATACTTTCCACGTGTCACCCGTATTTTACGATTTATTATGGAAAATAAAAGGCAGAAAACTCTGCTTTATCACAGACTGTCTGCCCGCAGGCGGATTGCCCGAGGGCGAGTATACACTCGGCGGTCAGAAAATAATCTACCGTGGTATTGTATGCCGTCTTGAAGACGGTACGGTAGCAGGAAGTGTACTGCACCTTAACAAAGGTGTTTGGAACGTATACACAAACTCAACTATCCCGCTTTGGGAATGTGTAAACGGCGCTTCTTTAAACCCCGCCACAACTTTGGGAATTGAAAAAACAAAAGGTTCTATTGAAGTTGGAAAAGACGCTGACATTATAATCACAGACAGCGAATTCAATGTAGAAAAAACTATTATAGGAGGAAAGATTAAATATGAATCTTAAAGTTAATGCAAAACTGGACCCTCAGTTCCAGCCACTTTCACTCGTATGCCGCTATATGCGCGAAGAAACAAAAGATAACGGTCAGGACCTCGTTATTGGTATTGAAAGAAACAAAGGCTATACAAGCACTTACAAAACACGTATCTTTGCAGACGGCACAGGCCACGATGAAGAGAATTTCAAATTCATCGAAAGAATGGTTAAATCACTTCTCTGGGTTGCAGGCGGTTACAAAGTAATCATCGCAGGCAGCGAGGTTGTAGGTAACAAAATTAAAGAGGCTTACACAGACGCCGGTCTGCGTGATTTTGA
>JAZSLD010000085.1:0-5772 GCA_045535195.1 Clostridia bacterium
TGGCTCACAGAACGACATGGCTACGATCCGACTTGTACTGGCATGGATAATTGCTCAGGTTTTAAAACTATTTACTTATTACGATTCAGAAGGCAAATTTGATTTTAAGCGCATTTGGGGCTCGGGCGGTATGCCGAGTTCACATTCGGCAGGTATGGTGGCAATGTCGGTAATGGTTCTTAGAGTATGCGGCTTTTCTTCTACTGAATTTGCGGTAAGTTTAATCATCACCATTATTGTTATGTATGATGCAAGAGGCGTCAGACGTGCCACCGGAGAGCACGCTACAATCATAAACAAAATGATGAGTTTATATAATGACGGCGAATCAATCTTTGGTGATAAATATCTTAAAGAACTTATAGGTCATACGCCTTTTCAGGTGCTTATGGGCGCACTTTTAGGCATTGTAATCGGAATACTGTACAGAATATAATTTTACTACTACTAAAAACAGAAAAGAGAAATACGTATGAAAATTCTTGATACTGTAAACTCACCTGACGATTTGCGAAAACTTACCAATGAGCAACTGAACGTATTGTGCAGCGAAATACGAAATTTTACTGTTGAAACTGTTATGAAAAGTGGCGGTCATCTTGCGTCAAACCTTGGTGTCACGGAACTTACTGTTTCTTTGCTGAAATCGTTTAATCTGCCAAAAGATAAAATCATATATGATGTTGGCCATCAAAGTTATGTACACAAAATGCTTACCGGTCGCAAAGACAGATTTGATACTCTGCGTTGCTTAAACGGGTTATCGGGTTTTCCAAAAACAGAAGAAAGTGAGTATGATTCTTTTAATACCGGTCATGCAAGTACATCAATTTCTGCTGCACTCGGAATGGCAAGAGCAAGAGATTTAAATAACGAGAATTATAATGTTGTTGCTGTCATCGGTGATGGTGCCATTTCAGGCGGCATGGCATTTGAAGGATTGAACGATGCAGGCTCAAGCGGAACAAAACTAATTATTGTATTAAACGATAATGAAATGTCAATAGAAAAAAATGTCGGGGGATTATCTACATATCTCAGTAAGATACGAACTGCCCCAAGATACAACAAAACCAAAGATGACATCCATGGCTTTTTAAGAAAATTCGGTTCTGTAGGCAGCACATTGGAAAAGGGACTTAAGGGACTTAAAGACGGAATTAAATACGCATATACTTCCGGTGCATTATTTGAATTTTTGGGATTTACTTATCTTGGCATTTGCAACGGAAATGATATATCTCAGTTATGCTCTGTATTTGACAGAGCAAAAAGTATAGACGGTCCGGTTTTAATACATGTTTCCACAAAAAAAGGGCTAGGATATGCCGACGCTGAGGACAATCCCGAAAAATATCATGGTGTCAGCCGTGCTACGATGTCTATTAAAAAAAGTGATATAAATTATTCTAATGCTTTTGGAAGTCTTCTTTGTATTAACGCAGAAAACAATAATAATGTAACAGCAATTACCGCTGCAATGCCTTCGGGTTGTGGTCTTAATGAGTTTGCATCAAAATATCCTGAACGCTTTTTCGATGTTGGTATTGCAGAACAGCATGCCGTTACCATGTCTGCAGGACTTGCTATATCCGGCATCATACCGGTAGTGTGTATATATTCAACTTTTTTGCAAAGAGCATACGACCAGATTTTACATGATGTTTGTATGCAAAACTTACATGTAGTATTTGCTATTGACAGAGCAGGTATTGTCGGTGAAGACGGAGAAACTCATCAAGGCGTGTTTGACTTATCTTTTCTATTGCATATACCGAATATTACTGTGTTAGCGCCGAGTTGCTATGATGAATTGAAAAGTATGTTGGATTGGGCAATTAACAAATGTACCGGTCCTGTTTCAATACGATATCCTCGCGGAAATGTAATGTTTAGAAAATGCGATGATTTTAAAATATCAAAAGCAGAAAAATTGGCAGAGGGCGATGATTTAACAATTGTTACTTCCGGCAATATGGTTGATACTGCTATTGCAGTTTATGAAAACTTAAAAGAACACGGCATTAATGCTGATGTAATTAATTTGCGCACAATCAAACCATTTGACAGGGAAACCGTGTTTTCAAGTCTTGATAAAACAAGGTTTTTAGTTTCAATTGAAGATAATATGAAAATTGGCGGCATGGGTGAGTATATACACTGTGAATATGGCAATCCAATTAAAGCACTTCACTTTGGACACAACGCTTTTATACCGCACGGAAAACCGGATGAATTATATGATATCCTTGGTATGAGCAATGAAAAAATCACATCAAAAATTATAAAGGAGTGGCACAATTTTGCAAAACAGGCTTGACGTTGAACTTGTAAATCGCGGATTAGTTGAAAGCCGCGAAAAAGCAAAAGCATATATTATGGCCGGCTCAGTTTTTGTTGACGGTCAAAAAGCCTTTAAAGCCGGTGATAAAGTTAAAGATGGTGCACAACTCGAAGTGCGTGGAACACCAATCCCTTTTGTAAGCCGCGGCGGTTTGAAATTAGATAAAGCAATCAAGGTTTTTGGATTGGATTTAACCGGATATAAATGTATGGATATTGGCGCTTCTACCGGTGGTTTTACGGATTGTATGCTGCAAAACGGTGCATCTAAGGTGTATTCTGTTGATGTTGGATATGGTCAACTTGCATGGAAACTCAGGTGCGATGAACGTGTTGTGAATATTGAAAGGACCAACATTCGCTATATGGCGCCGGACGCAATTGATGATGAACTCGATTTTATTTCTATTGATGTATCGTTTATATCATTAAAATTGGTTTTGCCTGTAGTGAACAAACTTTTGAAAAACGGTGGGCATTGTGTTGCTTTAATTAAACCACAATTTGAAGCCGGAAGAGAAGAAGTTGGAAAAAAGGGCGTTGTACGTGATTCGAAAATACATGAAAAAGTTATTGTGCAATGTCTGCAATACGCTCTCGAAAACAACCTGGCTGTGCTTGATATAGATTTTTCACCAATTAAAGGTCCTGAAGGAAATATTGAATTTTTGATGCACATATGTAAATCAGACCAAATTGCCAACAATGTATCTGATGAGCGCATCAAAGAAGTAGTAAACAACTCACATAACAACTGATTATATAATTTTATAAAAGGAGAAAACGGTGCTTTGGCACTGTAGTATTGTGCGATGGCAATTGAAGGCGAAAACAAAAAATTTAATAAAAACAATACCCGAAAATCGCTTCATACCGGCCATAGAAAAAGAGTAATCAAAAAGTACATGGAACATGGGCTGGATTCTTTTGCAGAACATGAAGTTCTGGAAATTATGCTGTTTTTTTCGGTCCCAAGAATTGATACAAATCCATTGGCTCACAGATTGATTAATGAATTTGGTTCATTGCAAAATGTATTATCTGCCACTGCCGAAGATTTAAAACGTGTTGAAGGAGTAGGGGACAATACTGCAACATTAATTTCTTTGTTCAGAGCAATCAGAGAATATCAAAATACGCACCTATTCCAAAAATCTGTAAAATTTAACGAAACAGCTGAATTTGGAATGTTTTGTGTTGAGTATTTTTCGGCACATATTGAAGAATCGGCAATAATGCTTGCGTTAGACCCAAGATCGCGTCTTAAAAAAGTTTCTGTTATAAGTAAAGGTACAATAAATGAAACGTATTTTAATGTAAGCAAAATTGTAAAAGATGCTTTAAATTTACGTGCAACCGGTATAATTATTGCTCACAATCATCCAGACGGGTCTTTACAACCATCATCAAGTGATGTGATACTTACCAAAGATTTGCGCGAGTTGCTTGCAAATGTACATATCGATTTAGTTGACCACATTATATGTAATGATAAGTATTTTACAAGTTTTAGAGAGCGTGGTTTATTTGATAGACTTTAAGGGGGTAAATATATGGTATACGTATTTTTAGCAAATGGTTTTGAAGAAATAGAAGCGTTAGGGTTTACTGATATTTTAAGACGTGCTGACATTGAAGTTAATACTGTTTCTGTTAATGACGACAATATTGTTAAAGGATCACACGGAATATCAGTTGTAGCAGATATCAATGTTACAGATGTTGTTACAGATTTAATTGATGCCGTTGTTTTGCCTGGAGGTATGCCTGGAACCTTGAATTTACAGGCTTGTGATAAAGTTAATAGTCTCATTGACTATGCTGTGAAAAACGAAAAAATTGTGGGCGCTATATGCGCCGCACCTTTGATTTTAGGTGAAAGAGAATTATTGAAAAACAAAAAAGCAACTTGCTACCCGGGTTTTGAAGAAAGACTCATTGGTGCTTGTGCAACAGGCGAGCGTGTTGTTAAAGATGGAATATTCATAACATCTAAAGGAGCAGGAACTGTTCAGGATTTTGCACATTGCTTTATGAAAATCTTTAAGGGTGAAGAAGTTGCCGATAGTGTGATTTCTTCTATGCAGTATTAAGTATGATAACTCATAAAAACAAATTACGCAAATCAATTCTATTGAAAAGAAATGATTTTTCTGATAGATGTAATGCTGATAAAGTTATATTAAATAAACTCGTTTGCGAATGCGATAAATTTGACAAAATATTTGTATATGTCAATTATGGTTCGGAAGTAAACACAACTAATTTTATTAATCAAATGCTTGGAATGGGAAAGCACATTTTTGTGCCGGTATGCAATCCTGGCGATTGTACAATGTGCATTTCACGTATTACATCATTGGACAATTTGATAAAAAATAATTATGGCATTTTAGAACCACCCAAAATTATTGACACCAATGAGCAAATTGATGTAGCAATTTTCCCCGGAGTTGCTTTTGATTTATTTGGAAACAGAATAGGTTATGGAAAAGGGTATTATGATAAATATATGTCAAACCTAACATACAATCCATATAAAATTGGCATTTGTTACGACTTTCAACTTTTAAATGAGATTCCATCTGATACGCACGATGTTAAACTTAACAGGATCTTAACTGAAAGCAGGACGGTATCTGTATGAAAATCTATTTTTTTGTTTTGGGCATATTTTTAATACAAATAATACTTAAACTAATATTAGAAGATTTTAACTATGTAAACACACTACTTTCTCAAATATTCGTGGTGTTTCTTCCAATGAATGTATATCTTGTAGCATCCGAAAAAAGAGTAGGGCGTTATCTAGCGATTGAAAATCAAAAAGTTATAACGGATGTTATTATTACCGCATTAACAGTCATTTCCGTAAATATTTTATCTTTATATCTTAATTATCCTATAATTAAAATTTTGAATTTGGAAAACCAAATTTTGCAAACGGACAATTCTGTATATGAATTGGTAATCAATATATTTGTTTTATGCATTATACCGGCTATATTTGAAGAAATACTATTTAGGGGGATACTCCTGGAAGAACTGATTAAAAAACATTCATTAATTACGGCAAGTGTTTTATCATCGTTAGCATTTGCAATTATACATTTGGATATCGCAAATATTTTTCCCCAATTTATTTTAGGGTTACTTTTATGCTACATAGCGTTATCTACTAAATCGGTTTTACTGCCAATCATTTCTCATTTTAGTAACAACTTGTTTTCTCTGCTGTTTGGAGAAAATATCATAAAACATTTGTTTCAAAAGGGATTACCTGTTTTTATACTTGCGTTAGTTGTTTGTATTGGTGGGGTATTATATATTAAAACTAAAACATCACGTCGTGAAATATAAATTTCACGACGTAGGAGAGGTATTTAATGAATAAAATTAACAATATCAAAAATACTGATATACCTCAGG
>JAZSLD010000040.1:0-2916 GCA_045535195.1 Clostridia bacterium
ATAAAATCCACGAAACCGAATATCTTTTAAGGCAGTCTGATACGCATACTTTGGTTATGATTGAAAGCTGTCTTGATAGTAATTATAAAGCGATAATAGAAGAACTTTGTCCTGAACTTAAATCAACCGAAAAAGGTAGCCCATTATATAGTAAAAAATTGCCTTTCTTAAGAAACGTTGTCACCGTTGGTTTTGATATGGACGGCGCGCTTAACTGGCAAGAAATGATGGAAAGAAGTTCTCTCGTTCCTAAAGAAGAAGTTTTGCGTAGGGCAAGTTTAGTTAAGCCAGACGACGTATGTAATATGCAATATACGTCTGGTACTACGGGCTTTCCTAAGGGCGTTATGCTTACCCATAAAAATATCGTTAACAACGGTAAGATAATAGGGGACAGAATGGATATATCTACTGCAGATAGAATGATGATTCAAGTTCCTATGTTCCATTGTTTTGGTATGGTTTTATCAATGACCAACTTAATGACGCACGGTGGGACTATCTGCCCTATGCCGTATTTTTCACCAAAATCTTCACTTGCGTGTATAAACCAAGAAAGAATAACTTGCTTTAACGGTGTGCCTACTATGTTTATAGCAATGTTTAACCACGAAGATTTTGCCAAAACGGACTTTTCTTATATGCGTACGGGTATTATGGCGGGCGCAAACTGTCCTGCAGATTTGATGCGTCGTGCAGCAGATGAAATGAATATGCGTGAAATTATTTCGGTTTACGGTCAGACAGAGGCATCTCCCGGATGCACAATGGGCGAGGTTAATGAAGATATTGACCACCGTGTTGAAACTGTAGGTAGTCCGTTCCCCGGTGTTGAATGCAAGGTTATTGACCCGGAAACCGGCGAGGAACTTCCTGACGGCGAAAGCGGTGAATTCGTTGCACGTGGGTTCAATATAATGAAAGGCTACTATAAAATGCCCGAAGCAACAGCACAGGCTATTGATGCTGACGGTTGGCTTCACTCAGGCGACATTTGCTGCAGAACTCCCGATGGCTACTACAAAGTAACCGGCAGACTCAAAGATATGATTATCCGTGGCGGTGAAAACCTCTACCCACGTGAAATTGAGGAATTTTATTTAACAAATCCCAAAGTGCGTGATGTGCAGGTAGTAGGCGTTCCTGATGAAAAGTACGGAGAGGAATGCTGTGCATGGATTATTCTGCATAAGGGCGAAACATCAGACGAAAACGAAATGCGTGAATTTGGTAACGCGTATATTGCACGACATAAGGTTCCGAGATATTTCATATTTGTTAATGAATTCCCGATGAATGCTGCAGGAAAAATTTTAAAATACAAAATGCGTGACGAGTCTGCAGAGATTTTAGGGTTAAAAAAATAATTTGATAAATTTTAAAAAAACTATTGACATTTCGGTTAAACGGGATTATAATACACTTAAAATTTGAATATCACAAAGAACGACTGTGACGAAGACGGTCGGATTGTGGAGCCTTGAGAGAGTTGCCGGTTGGTGCGAGGCAATGGTGTAACTTTCCAATGACTTATCACTTCTGAGTCGGAGGACCGAAAGCGAATGCGAGTAGACTCCTTCCGTAATGCTGCGTAAAAGCAAAAGGCTTGTTAGAGCCTGGAAAGTGACGGAATATATTTTCCGTAATTTGAGTGGTACCGCGGGTTTAACAACTCGTCTCAAAGGTTTATTTTGAGACGAGTTTTTTGTTTTATTCAAAGCCGTGAGAACAGTTTCGTAAGAGACTGACGGAAATGAAAGGAGACAAAATAATGGATTACAGTTTAAAAGAAGTTGCAGGCAGAATCAAAGACCTGCGCGAGGCAAAAGGTTATACGCCTGAAGAACTTGCAAGACTTACCGGTGTATCGGTTGAAGACTACAAACTTTTAGAAGATGGTGAAACGGATTTTAGTTTTACATTTATCTACAAGTGTGCAAAGGCTTGCGGTGTTGAGGTTGTTGACTTGTTAGAGGGAACAAGTACAACTCTTACATCATTTGCCATTACCAGAAAAGGCGAAGGTCTTAAAATTATCAAAAAGCAGGGCGTTGTTTATAATAACTTAGCACCTAAATTTAAAGAAAAACTTGCTGAGCCATTCTTAGTTAAATTCCCTTATCTCGCGCAAGAGCAGAACGCACCCATTAAACTCAATTCTCACAATGGTCAGGAATTTGACGTTATCGTAAAAGGTTCTTTAAAGGTTCAGGTAGGTAATCATATAGATGTTCTTAACGAGGGCGACTCTATTTTCTATAACAGTATTATTCCTCACGGCATGATTGCTGTCAGCGAAGGCGGTTGTGAATTTCACGCAGTTGTACTTAACCCGCAGGACGGTCAGGTAAGTGAAGAATACCCTGAAGCACCGTTTATTGCCGCAAAAACTGTTGTTGCAGAAAACAATGTTAAAACTGTTGCAGATAACTTTATTGAATCGACATACGACGAAAACGGTGTGTTCAACGGAATCTCTTTTAAAAATGATGATAAATTCAATTTTGCATTTGACTGCGTTGATGCGATTGCTGAAAAAAATCCCGACAAACTTGCAATGATGTGGGTTGCAAACGACAAAACAGAACGCAGATTTACTTTCAGTGATATGAAAAAGTATTCTGCAAAAACTGCTAACTACTTTGAGTCGCTCGGCATTAAAAAAGGCGATACAGTTATGCTTGTGCTTAAAAGGCATTATCAGTTCTGGTTCTGTATGCTTGCACTTCATAAAATAGGTGCTGTTGCAATTCCTGCAACAAATCAACTTGTTGAACATGATTTTGAATACAGATACAAAGCAGCAAAAGTAAAAGCAATTGTTTGTACTGCGGACGGGGATGTATCAACTGAGGCTGAAAAAGCTGCAGTAAACTATCCTGGCATGGTTAAGATATTAGTTGGCGGTAATAAAGA
>JAZSLD010000136.1:0-6158 GCA_045535195.1 Clostridia bacterium
AGTCAAACGGCACTTCGGATATGCGTGTGTATGTTGCAAGGTAGTTTTTATCTACCCCTGCATTTTCTGTAAGATTATATATGGCAACCTCTGTAGGGTCGCCTGAAACAGCGCCGTTTCTGTAGGTTGAATTATTGCACATATATCCGCAGGTAAGCAGTTTTAAAAACGCATTGTTTGCAGACGGATTGAATGTTCTGCCGTTAAAAGTTAAACTTCCGTCAGGCGACACATCTGCAACTCTGCCGTCACAATACACTTTTTTAACCGTCATTTTGTTCTGCGTTAAAGTGCCCGTTTTATCGGTGCAGATTACGTTTGTACATCCAAGTGTTTCCACCGCAGGAAGTTTACGTATAAGCGCATTGCGTTTAAGCATACGGTTTACGCCAATTGTAAGCGATACAGTAACAACTGCAGGCAAACCTTCGGGTATTGCCGCCACAGCAAGCGATACTGCCGACATAAACATATCGAAAGCGCTCTGCCCGTGAAACATTCCTGCTATAAATATCAGCACACATACGGCGGCACATATAATAACGAGTTCTTTACCTATTTTGTTAAGATGCTTCTTTAATGGTGTTTCGCCGGACGTGGTGTTATCGAGCATATGCGCAATAGAGCCCATTTTGGTGCCCATGCCGATAACCTCTGCACGAGCAATACCCCTGCCCGATGTAACAGTAGTGCCCATATACAGAGCCGTATTTTTATATGTATCTTTTTCAACCGCAACAGACTCACCCGTAAGCGGAGATTCGTCCGTACATAGGTTATTTCCCGACAAAAGTGTACAATCGGCACTTATTCTGTCGCCTGCCTCAAGCACTATTACATCGCCCACAGTAACCTCGCGCGATGGTATGCTGACCTGCTCGCCGTTACGTATAACAACTGCCATAGGTGCAGAAAGTTCGCTTAGTGCTTCAAGGGATTTCTCTGTTTTATACTCCTGAACAAAGCCTAAAACGCCGTTCATAACAACTATTATCAGTACTGTTATTGCATCTGAATACTCCCCTAAAAACGCCGAAACTGCCATTGCTGCTATAAGCGTAAGTGTAAGCACGTCCTTAAACTGGTCGAAAAAAATCTTAATCGGTGACGATTTTTTGCCTTTTGCCAGTTCGTTAAAGCCGTAGCGCAGTTGGTTTTTGCGTGCTTGCTCATCAGTTAAGCCGTTGAACTCTGTTTTCATAAGTTCTATCCTCCCAATATCATTCGTTTTTAAATATATATTGGGACAAGGTTTAAATTATGATAGTTTTGTAAATAAAAAAGTGTGGGAAATTATTTTAATATCCCCCACACTACACGTTCTATATCTGCATAATCTTTTTTAATTTCTATATTTTTAAAATCGTTTTCCATAAGGTGCGCAACGTCTGCTGCCTGAGTGTGCCCCACCTCAAAGGCAAGTATGCTGCCCTCGTTTAAAAATAATCTTGCTTTTCCCGTTATAACGCGGTAAAATTCAAGACCGTCTTCACCGCCGAAAAGTGCCAGATGCGGCTCGTAGTCGCTTACGGTTTTTTCAAGTTTTTGCATATCAGCGCTGTCTATATACGGCGGATTAGATATTACTATATCAAACTTTTCGTTTAATTTATCAAGTTCCGTCAAAACATCAATTTTGCAAAAACGTACATTACCCGCATTTAATAGTTTTTTGTTTTTATCAGCAACCTCAAGCGCACCATCGGAAATATCATATCCTGTAACTTCTGCATCAGGACAAGCCTTTGCAACCGATATCGCAAGTGCGCCTGAGCCGGTGCAGAAGTCTGCGGCTTTTTTTAAATTATTTTTATTTATAAGTTCAATCGCAAGTTCTGCAAGGTGCTCCGTATCAGGCCTTGGAACAAGAACATTACTATCAACATAAAATTTGTGCGACATAAATTCTTTTTCGCCCGTAATATACGCTATGGGTTCATGTTCTGCACGGCGGTGCACCAGTTTAAAATAGCGTTCCTGCGCATCTTTTGCAACAGTTTCATCAGAATTGGTCATCACATATACATCACTTTTATTTAAAACGTGGCACAGCAAAACACGGGCATCAAGTGCCGGTGTATCGGTACCTGATGCCCTTAAAATTTCAGATGCTTTTAAAATGCAATCTTTAATTACCATTTGTCTTCTTCCTTATTTTCCGGCATAACTGCTTTAAGCGCAGCAATGGCTACCTCAAGTTGTAAGTCGTCAGGCTCACGGGTGGTAAGTTTCTGCAGCCACAATCCCGGTTTGGTTAAAAGTGCCACGCACTTATTTTTGCTTCTGCCGGCAAATTTTATAATCTCGTACGATACTCCTGCAACTACGGGTAACAGAAGCAACCTGAATATTATACGCTCAAAAACATTATCCCAACGCAAAAACGAGAAAAATATAATGCTTATAACCATAACAATAAGCAAAAAACTCGTTCCGCATCTAGGGTGCAGACGTGTATACTTACGTGCGTTCTCAGCAGTGAGTTCTTCGCCATGCTCATATGCGGCAATTGTTTTATGCTCTGCACCGTGGTATTCAAACACACGCTGGATATCGCTCATACGTGACACCAATGCCAGATATATTAAAAATATCGACATACGCACAACACCCTCGGCAAGGTTTAAAAGCACAGTACCTGGTATAAGCGGTTTTAAAAACCCTACTATAACTGTCGGCAACAGCATAAAAAGACCAATACCCATAACAAGCGCTATGGCAACCGCTGCATAAATTGCAATATCTTTTATTTTATCACCAAATTTATCGTCAAGCCATTTTTCAAACTTTGACGGCTCGTACGCTTCCTCGCCCTCTACATCGTAAAGGTCTGCAGAAAACATCAAACATTTAACACCCACTACCATAGACTCTATAAAGTTTACAACTCCGCGGATAACGGGAAACTTTAAAAACTTAAACCTTTGCGTTATGGAAGTAACGGGCTTTTTATCTATAACAATCTCACCGTCAGATTTACGCACGGCTGTGGCAATTTGTTTGGGACCACGCATCATAACGCCCTCTAAAACCGCCTGACCGCCAATGCTTGTCATATGCACGGCACATTTTTCTTTATTACTCATTAATATCCCCCTTAGTACATCTTGTTTCGATTATACTCCTTATTTACAAAATACGCAATAAAGAAAATCAAATATTTACATTTTGTTAAAAAATCGAAACATACTAAAAGTTTTTTTATTACAACTTTTCTTCCAAAATCTTTACAGCATCTTCTATACAACCGTCGCACGAGCGAAGATTTTCACCTTTTAATCTTGAACACATAAGAGTTTGATTTTTATTTTCAAACTCTTTCATCATCTCACCTGCAAAAGTGTAACTTTCCAGTTTATTCGTTTCGGGCAGTGCGTCTATGCCTTTGCTTTTTGCAAGCCCTGCCAAAAACACCATGGCACTAACTGCACCGCAAACACCCTTTGTACCGCCCATACCGCCGCCAAATGCCTCGGAAAGTCTGAAAAGTTCGTCTTCGGTAAAATCTGTTTTATCGGCAAAAGCGCATATAACAGCCTGCGCACAGTTATAGCCTTTTTTATGGTTCTCTACTGCTTTTTGTACTCTGTCCATACTAAACCTCCGTAATTTTAATTTTGTCTTTAACAGATGAAACAACATCTTTTTCAGGAGGGTTAGTACCCTCTGCAAGGCATGTTGCCGTTCCGAAAGCCGCTGCAAGTTTTAATGTGCTCTCAATATCTGAGCCGGCAGACATACCTGCTATAAATCCGGCAATCAGGCTATCTCCTGCCCCGATAGTTGAAACAGGCACTATCTTTGGAACATTTACAATATATCCGCCGTCTTCGCCGCAAAACACAAAACCACGCGCCCCGAGCGATATTATAACATTCTCAACACCTTGCTCATAAAAGCACTTCGCAGCATTTAGTGCATCTGTTTCGTTTGCAATTTCAACGCCCAAAAGTTGACTGATTTCCTGTTCATTGGGTTTTATCAAATAAGGTTTCATCTGCAGTAAATCTTCTTTTGCAAAGGAATTGCAGTCCACTATCACCTTAGCACCCATGCCTTTTATCCTCAAAAGTAATTTTACCGCATCATCTCTTGTTATTCCCTCGCAAAGTCTGCCGGTAAAAGTGACAAGAGTGTCAGATTCATACTCTTTTTCAAGCATTGCGTAAAGTTTATCAGTAATCTCATTACTGAGTTTAAATCCTTCAAAACTTATCCTTGTTTCTCCCGAGGGGGAATGTATGGTTATGTTCTCTCTTATCCTGCCATGTGCTGTTACAGATTTGCAACTTATTCCGTCATTGCGCACAGAATTTAAAAATTCTTCCCCGCCTGATAAGCCAACCACGCATAAAGCGGTATTGTTCACCCCGAAACGGCACAACGCACGTGAAATATTAATGCCTTTGCCGCCTGCATGCTTAACAACAGACGACGCATAATTTTCTTTATAAAGTTGCAGATTGTCTATATTGCAATGCACGTCAAACGCAGGATTAAGTGTAATCGTTACAATTTTCATACTTAACTCCGTCAGAACAATGTAAGTTGGTCACCCTCGGAATCTTCGGGTTTTAAGTAATATCCCGTGGCAGGGATATTTTTTGTTCTGTAATAATCAGGATTTTCAAAGTTGACATCTGCAAGATACTCAACTTTAACAAGTTTGCTCTTTTTCTTCATATTCATAACAGACACGCCCTGAGTATCTTTTGCCGTTTTAACGGAAAGTGCACTTGTGTTGAATATCAGTATCTTATCAAGGTCGGTGTATGCTACAAGGTCGGTATCTTCTTTTAAGAATTTAACGTCAACAAGCGGAGATTTGCCACTGTAGGCGTTGATAAGTTTTTTACGGTTTGTTTTGGTTTCGTAACTTTTAAGATTAATTTTTGCGCATTTGCCGTTTTCAAACGTATAGAGCAATGTGCCCTCATAGTCAGTTGTAGCAATGGCGTATACAATAGTTTCGTCTTTTTCCATCTGCACAATATTATGTACAAAGTGTCCCCAGTCGCCTGCTTTACAGTCGGCAACATCGCTGAGTCTGATTTTATACGCATTCTGCATACTGCTTAGCAGGATAAGATCGGCACGGTTGGTGCTTTCCTGCTCTACTATCATAACGTCGTTTTCTTTAAGTTTCTGCGCAGAAGCACTGCGCAGTGAAACTGCAGAAACTTTTTTAAGATACCCGTCTTTTGTAAGGAAGATTTTAAGGTTATAATCTTCTACCAGTTCCTCTTCTTTAAACTCGGCAATCTCGTCATCGGAGATTATATCTGTACGGCGGTCAACACCGTATTTTTTGCTGATTTCTTTAAGTTCGGCAATTATAATTTTGCGGATTTCGTTATCGTCGCTTAAAACAAAACTTAAATGGTCGAGCTCTTTTTCAAGGTCTTCTATCTCAGCAATACGTTTTAAAATATGCTCTTTATTGATATTGCGCAATTTGATTTCAGCAACGTAATCAGCCTGAATTTCGTCTATGCCGAATCCAGCTATCAAATTTGGAATTACGTCAGCCTCTTTTTCTGTTTCGCGGATAATTTTTACCGCTTTATCAATATCCAGCAAAATTTTCTGCAAGCCCTCTAAAAGATGAAGTTTATGCGTAAGTTTGTTAAGGTCGTATTTAACTCTGCGGCGTATGCAGTCCATACGAAAATCTGTCCAGTGCGCAATAATCTCACGTACACCCATAACTTTTGGTGTCTGACCGATAAGCACGTTAAAGTTGCAACTGAAAGAATCTTCTAAAGGAGTCATCTTAAACAGTTTTGACATAAGTTTGTCTACATCTGTACTCTTTTTAATATCAAGAGTGATTTTCAAACCGTTCAAATCGGTTTCGTCACGCAGGTCGGTAATTTCTTTAATCTTACCTGCTTTGATAAGTTCTATAATCTTATCAATAATAGCCTCTGACGTGGTACTGTATGGGATTTCGTAAATTTCAATACAACTGTTTTTCTTATCGTATCTGTATTTACTGCGAACACGAAAACTTCCTCTGCCCGTTTCGTAAACAGATTTGAGCACACTTTCATTATAAACAAGACTTCCGCCCGTAGTGAAATCAGGTGCAAGCAGGGTTTTCATAATATCGCACTTGGGATTAATAAGATATGCAATGGTTGTATCGCAAACTTCTT
>JAZSLD010000150.1:0-2467 GCA_045535195.1 Clostridia bacterium
CGCTTTTGATGTGTAGAGTCTATCTTTGATAACGTCAAGGTAGAAGTTACTCATATCTACAACGCAGAAGTTATGAATTGCGTGATAAAGAATGTGGAAATCGTACGAATCGTAACCGCTGCGAACTCGTGATACAAGCGCATTGGCTTTGGAAAGTGCCCAACGGTCAATTTCCATAAGGTCAGCGGTTTCTACCATATCCTTATTGGGATCAAAGTCGTACAGATTACCCAAGATATAACGTGCTGTGTTTCTGATCTTGCGGTAACTTTCGGAAAGTTGTTTCAAGATGTTTTCACTCATACGCATATCTGTTTTAAAGTCCGCCGTAACAACCCACAGACGGAGAATATCAACACCATATTTTTTAGCAACCTCTAACGGGTCGATAACATTACCCTTTGACTTGGACATCTTTTTGCCCTCGTCGTCTATGGTCATACCGTGAGTGAGAACTTCTTTATAAGGAGCCTTGCCTGTTACAGCAACACTTGTAAGCATTGATGACTGGAACCAGCCTCTGTACTGGTCGTTACCCTCAAGGTAAAGGTCTGCAGGCCACTGCAGGTCTTCTCTTTGCTCGCATACTGCGAAGTGAGATGAGCCGGAGTCGAACCAAACGTCCATAATATCATGTTCTTTGGTAAACTCTGTGCAGCCACACTCGTGACATTTATAGCCCTCGGGCAGGATTTCGTTTGCGTCCATTGCATACCATGCAGAGCAGCCTTTTTCTCTGAACAGGTCTGCAATTATCTTGATGGTTTCGGGGTTAATGATTTCCTTGCCGCAGTCTTTGCAGTAGAAAATCGGGATAGCCACACCCCACAGACGCTGACGTGAAATACACCAGTCGCCACGGTCTTCTATCATTTTTCTGATTCTCTCTTCGCCCCACTTCGGTACCCATTTAACAGAGCCAACAGCGTCTAAAGCGTCTTTTTTGAATGCGTCGATAGATGCAAACCACTGCTCTGTTGCACGGAAGATGATGGGCTTGCCGCATCTCCAGCAGTGCGGATACTGGTGGATAATAGGCTCTACTTTAACAAGTGAGTTTGTTGAGAGAAGCTGGTCTATAATCTTCTGGTTGGATTCTTCGTAGAACAAGCCTGCAAACTGACCGGCTTCTTCTGTAAGGTAACCTTTGCTGTCTACGGGAACAACTATCGGCAGGTCGTAGTCTTTGCACGCAACATAGTCCTCTGCGCCGTGACCGGGAGCGGTGTGTACGCAGCCTGTACCTGCATCTAAAGTAACATGGTCGCCAAGGATAACCAAAGAATCTCTGTCTAAGAACGGATGGCGGCATGTGATATTTTCAAGTTCTGCACCGGTAAATGTTTTAACTATCTCATAGTCGTCTGCCTCAGCAATACCTGCAAATGCAGCAGCAAGGTCTTTTGCTACAACATAATACTCGCCTTTGGCTGCCATAAGGCAATATTCAAAGGTGGGGTTAAGTGCGATAGCCACGTTACCGGGGAGTGTCCATGTGGTGGTTGTCCAGATTACGAAAAAGATTTTATCTTTATCGAATCCGTCAAACATACCCTTATCGTCATTCACCTGAAATTTAACGTAGATTGAATTGGTTTTATCTTCAGCATATTCAATTTCTGCTTCAGCAAGTGCAGTTTCGCAATCTGTACACCAGTAAACCGGTTTTTTGCCTTTATAAATAAAGTTTTTCTCAGCCATTTTGCCAAAAACTTCAATCTGTTTAGCCTCAAACTCGGGTTGCAAAGTGATATACGGATTTTCATAGTCGCCGATAGCACCCAGACGTTTAAACTGCTCTTTCTGGTTATCGATATATTTCATAGCGAATTCATGGCACATCTCTCTGAATTTAACAGGGCTTAATTCCTCTTTGTTAATCTTGAGTTTTTTGATAGCCTGAATTTCAATAGGCAGACCGTGTGTATCCCAACCGGGCACAAACGGAGACTGATAGCCTGTCATATTTTTATAGCGTACTATGATATCTTTTAAGATTTTATTGAGTGCATGACCCAAGTGGATATCACCGTTAGCAAAGGGAGGGCCGTCGTGAAGCACAAACTTAGGCTTGCCTGCATTATGTTCCATAAGTTTATAATACAAGCCGTCCTCGTCCCATTTTTTTACCATGTCGGGCTCCTTCTGCGGAAGGTTAGCACGCATAGAAAATTCTGTTTTTGGAAGATTTAATGTTTTACCGTAATCCTGCTGTTCCAATTTGTAACAACTCCTAACTTATCATTTAACTTCACTGTCGTCTTCTGCGGCGTTTGCTGCATCAGAAGATTTCAGCGACTCTATCTGTGAGGTCAGCATGCCTATCATGCGGGCCTTAAAAAGTTCTGTTGAACGCTTGATGTTTTCTGCTTCTTTGGTGGCTTCCATAGCAGAGCGCATAGCGTTTTCTACAATGTCTTTAGCCTGCTTTTCAGCAGTTTCTACAGTAAGACGCGCTTTTTCGTCA
>JAZSLD010000210.1:0-4194 GCA_045535195.1 Clostridia bacterium
CAGCCAATCTGCCGTCAACGTCTGCAGAGATTTTTGCGATTTCGCCTGATTCGTTTAAGCGTTTGATAGTAGCGTTAACTTTTTCAAGTAATTCTGTGTTGCCTTTTTTGATTGCTACAGCATAAGCCTCTGTTTCAAATACAGAATCGTCTGTAATGCCTTTGAGTTCAGGGTTTTTAGCGATGAAACTTTCAGCGGTAGGAGAGTCTATAACAGCAGCGTCAATTTTGCCGTTTAAAACGTCCTGAACAGCGTCGATACCTTTCTGGTATCTTGCAAGTTCAATACCTTCAATTTCAGAAAGTGTAAGGTCGCCTGTATAACCTGTTACAACGCCTACTTTTTTGCCTTTTAAAGTTTCAACATTTGTAATACCTGTGTCGTCGCCTTTAACAAGGATTGTCTGAACTGCTACCCAGTAGGGATCGCTGAAGTCTACGTTTTCGAGTCTGTCGGCAGTAACTGTCATACCGGCAATACCCATATCCGCTTTACCTGCGTCAACAGCAGGAATGATTGAGTTAAAGTCCATGTTTGATACTTCTAAAGTAACACCCATGTCTTTAGCGATTTCGTTAGCAATAGCAACGTCAATACCGTCGAACTCACCGCAAAGTCCGTTACCGTCAGCAGCGATAAACTCAAAAGGCGGGAACTCGGCATTTGTAGCCATAATTACTTTTGCTCCGTCTGCGTTTTCGCCGCAGCCTGCAAAAGAGAGAGCCATTACAGCCACCATTGCTAAAGCCAGAACTGATTTTAACATCTTTTTCATAATGATATCCTCCTAAGATATGATTTATTTATACTACCTTATGTAAAGGTAATAGTTTACTGAACACGTCTTAAAAATTCTTTTGTACGGTCATTCTGCGGATTTTCAAAAACCTCAGCAGGAACACCCTGTTCTGCAATAACGCCGTCGTCCATAAAGAAAAGTCTTGAACCTACTTCTTTTGCAAAGTTCATTTCGTGAGTTACAACAACCATTGTCATACCCGAATCTGCAAGTTCTTTCATTACGTTTAAAACTTCGCCGACCATTTCGGGGTCAAGCGCGCTTGTAGGCTCGTCAAAAAGCATTATATCCGGCGACATTGCCAAAGACCTTGCGATGGCAATTCTCTGTTTCTGTCCGCCCGATAATTTCCCGGGAAATGAATCAATCTTATCAAAAAGACCAACTTTTTTAAGCAAATCTTCAGCGATTGCAACAGCCTCGTCTTTTTTCATTTTCTTGATTTTCATAGGTGCGAGAATAATATTGTCCAAAACACTCAAGTGCGGGGACAGATTAAACTGCTGGAAAACCATACCCATCTTCTGGCGGATTTTATTAATGTTTGCTTTTGGGTCTGTTATAGACTCGCCCTCTATAATAATATCGCCCTGGGTAGGAACCTCTAAAAGATTAAGGCAACGCAAAAATGTGCTTTTGCCGGAACCGGAAGGACCGATAACAACTATTTTTTCGCCTTTTTCAATATGTTCGCTGACACCCTTTAAAACGTGGAGTTCGCCAAAACTTTTGTGCAGATTGTTTGTTATAATCATAGTTTTAATCTCCTTTCTGTCAGCGGTTGTCAGAAGCACGGAGCCTGCGCTCAAATGCTGCTATTGCAAGTGTTAAGAATTTGATTATGATGTAGTATACAACTGCTGCTGCAACCAGCGGCAGGAAAGGTTCAAATGTCAATGAACGTATAATATCGGCACCTCTTGTCAAATCCTGTACGGAAATGTAGCCGACAACAGCGGTTTCTTTTATAAGCACAATAAATTCGTTGGCTAAAGTTGGCAGAATATTTTTAATTGCCTGAGGAACAATTATGTAAGCCATAGTCTGAATTTTAGAAAGACCGAGCGAACGTCCTGCTTCCATCTGTCCGTTGTCAATAGACTGAATACCTGCACGGAAAATTTCTGAAACGTAAGCACCACTGTTAAAACCGAAAGCAAGTACTGCCACAAAAATTGCGTTTATGTTTACGCTTGCAAATATTACAAAGTAGATTATTAAAAGTTGTGTTACCATAGGTGTTGCACGTATAACGTCTACATATACATATCCTATGCCTTTTAATACTTTTCCAAGACCACGAAGTATTTTAAATCTTGAGTTGTCCAGAAAAAATGAGTTTCTGAGCAAAAATGCCAGCGCACCGAATGTAACACCTAAAAGTATAGCCAGTACCGATATAAGCAGGGTATTTCCCAAACCTTTAACCATCTGCATATATCTGTCGTCTTTTATAAAATTGAGGTAAAATGAGTGGGAAAACTCCTGAATCATTAACCCCAGAGATTGTGATATATTCATTGATAATTCTCCGTTCTGTTAATTTTACTGCATTTATAATTATACACTATTTTTGTATTTAATCAAGAACTTTTTAAAAAATCCCGTATATATTTGTATATAAAGTGTTTTTCGCCTCGCTAAAATCGTTTTTATTAAAAAGGGTGGGATACGACATGATTTTTAGCGGCAAGGGTTCAAACTCTTTTTGAAGCGGTGGCTGAAAGTATTCGTAATCATTGAATAAAAATCCATGCCGTTTATAAAATTCTATTCTGCGTGTGGCATCTTTTGTGCTTTGTGGCGGCTCCACTTCTAAAATTATCGGACATTTAAAATATGCTTTGCATTTATACAATAATTTTGAGCCAATGCCTTTCCCGCGAACAGCAGCGTCTACCGCAAAATGTTCTATAAAAGAATATTTTCCTAAATCCCATATTGCCATAAAGGCAATAAGTTTATTATCCTTAAATGCAACAAGAAGATTGTAACGATTATCATTCAATAATTTTTTCTGCCCGTCAAAAGAACGCATTTCGTTTTGCGGAAGCGAAGATGCAAGCAGAGTATAAACATTTTCAAAAAGTTGTTCGGTAACAGGATTGGATACATTATATATTTCGTAATTCATAACTGCCTCTAAAAATTGATTACCTTTCTTCTCATATACACGCTGAGAACAAGACCTATTGATATAAGATTTGTTAAAAGTGAAGAACCACCGTAACTGAAAAACGGAAGCGGAATACCCGTAACGGGCATAAGCCCGATGCACATACCTATGTTTTCAAATACGTGCGCAATAAGCATAAACGCAACGCCGATGCAGATATACGAGCCGAAGTCGTTTTTTGCTGTGCGTGAGTTTGTAAGTATCCTGAATATCAGCGCAAATAAAAGTGCAGTTACAAATATGCAGCCTATTATGCCGAGTTCTTCGCCGATAACGCCGAATATAAAGTCGGTATGTTTAACGGGCAGATACCCAAGTTGCGTCTGCGTTCCGTGGAATAATCCTTTGCCGAAAATCTGCCCGCTGCCAATGGTGAGTTTAGATTGCAAAACGTGATACCCCGCACCGCTTGGGTCAGACTCCGGACTTAAAAATACAAATATTCTGTTTTTACGTGTTTCGTTAAGGAAGAAAAACCATATTATCGGCAGTATTGCCGCCATAAGACCGCCTGCACCGATGATATATTTCCACGAAATATTTGCCGCGAACAGTATACCTGCCATTATGCAGATAAATACTAATGCCGTACCGTAGTCAGGCTGAAGAAGTATCAAAAATATAAGCACTCCTGCATGAACTAAAAGTTTTAATACATTTGCAGGTCTGTTGATATCGTCTTTCATACTTGCCACGTGTGCCGAAAAAGTTATGATAAACCCTATTTTAACAAACTCAGACGGCTGTATGCCTATAGGACCGAATCTTATCCAACTTTTACTACCCGTGCTTTCTCTGCCGATACCGATAATAAGTACCAACACAAGAGAAACTATGCATAACCCGTATATAAATTTAGATAAATCGCCAAGGTCTTCATAATCAATCGCAGCAAAAATTGCCATTGCGCATATCCCCACAATGGCTGCCACCGACTGAATAATTATATATTTTGTTCCGCCCGACATAGTGTTAACTGCGCTTGAGATTATAACTATGCCGAAAACAGTGCAAAAAAGTGTTAGCGCAATAACTATCCAATCAAGATTTGAATAATCTATAGAGGTGTTTCTTTTCATAAAATTCTCCCTAAGTATTTCTATAATATATATTATAACATTAAATGCCAAAAAAACAATAATTTTGTTTACGAATTGTTTAAAAAATAATTATTGCAAAGGATTGCGAAATATTGTATAATTGAAACAGTATATAGTAG
>JAZSLD010000071.1:0-6130 GCA_045535195.1 Clostridia bacterium
TATTTTGATATGTTTGCCGATAACGGCATTACATACGATTACAAATCAGGCGAGTATTTAAAAGCCGAGGGCGGTTTTGTTAAAGACGAATACAGCCTTGACGGCGGTGTTAGTTCGCAGTTTGTTACCGGTATACTTTTAGCACTTGCTTACTTTGGCGGAAGAAGAAAACTTAATATTATCGGTAATCTTTCGTCAGCGCCGTATGTTGATATAACACGCGAAGTTATGCAGCAGTTCGGTGTAAAAGTTGATTTTGACGGCAACGCATTTATAATTGACGGAAGCGGAAAATTCACACCGCAAAATGTTGTTGCTCAGGGCGATTATTCGCAATCAGCGTTTTATCTGGCGGCGGCTGTTATGGGCGGCAGGATTACGCTTAAAAACCTGTCTTTAACCACATCTCAGGGTGATGCCGTAATAGTTGACCTTGTAGAGAAAATGGGCGGTAAAATCACAAAAACCGCAGACGGTATTATTGCTGAAAAATCACAACTTAAATCACTCGGCATTATAGATGCTGAGGATTTTCCCGATATTGTACCGCCGCTTGCACTTATGTGTACACAGTGTATTGGCGATACAACCATTACAAATGTAAGCCGTTTAAAGATAAAAGAAAGCAACAGACTTTTAGCAGTTCAGACCCTTTTAAATGAACTGGGTGCTGAAGTTAAAATTGACGATAACAATATGTATATAAAAGGCGGAGCGCATCTGCATGGCGCACAGGTTAGTGCGTTCAATGACCACCGCATTGCCATGACTGCCGCAGTTGCCGCAGTTGCCGCTAAAGGAAGTATAACTATAAAAGAGAGCGAAAGCGTAAAAAAATCGTATCCGAAATTCTTTGAGGATTTTGCTAAGTTAGGGGGTATCATCGTTGAGTGATATTTGGGGAAAAAATATTCAGTTTGCAATATTCGGAGAATCTCACGGAACGGCAATCGGTGGTGTTATATCATCGCTTCCGGTAGGTGTTGAGATTGACTTTGATGCAATTAATCACGAACTCCGCCGTCGCAATCACCGTGCGGCTTACTCCACACCTCGTGCAGAGGCAGACGCTTTTGAAATTTTAAGCGGCGTATACGAGGGCAAAACTACCGGTTCGGCACTTTCGTTTATTATCCGTAATCAGGACACAAAAAGTTCTGATTATAAAAATTTGAATGTTACACCACGTCCCGGTCATGCAGATTACCCTGCGTCTGTTAAGTACGATGGTTTTAACGATTACCGTGGTGGCGGTCACTTTTCAGGCAGAATAACAGCACCGCTTGTTGTTGCAGGTGCTATTGCCAAGCAGATTTTAAAATCGCAGGGCATAGATATTTTTGCACACATTTTATCAATCGGAAGTGTAAAAGACAAAAGTTTTGTTGATGCCGGTATCTGTGATGATACAGTTAAAAATTTAAAAGAGAAAATCTTTGCTGTAGCAGATAATGAACTGGAAAATGCTATGATGGCAGAGATTGAAAAATATCGTAGTGAGGGCAATTCTATTGGCGGTATTATAGAATGTGCCGTAACAGGTGTACCTGCAGGAGTTGGTAATCCGTTTTTTGAGTCTGTAGAAAGTCGACTTGCAGCAATGCTGTTTTCTATCCCTGCAGTTAAAGGTGTGGAATTTGGCAAAGGTTTTGATATTACTACTTTAAGCGGATACGATGCTAACGATGCCTACAGATATGATGGCGACAAAATTGTAACTGAAACCAACAATAACGGCGGTGTTTTGGGCGGTATAACCAATGGCGCGCCCGTAATATTTAAAACAGCAATCAAACCTACTCCGTCTGTATCAATGGAGCAGAAAACTGTTGATTTAATTTCAAAGACTAATGCAACAGTTGAGGTTAAAGGCAGACACGACAGTTGCATTGTGCCACGTGCAGTACCGGTGGTAGAGGCGGCCGCAGCGCGTACAATTCTTGTTATTTTAAGAGGTAATTAACATGAATATTGATGAATTAAGAAATGAAATAGACTCTATTGATGCTGAACTTACATCATTGCTTGAAAGAAGAATGGGCGTAAGTACGGCTATCGGTGAGTATAAAAAAGAAAGAGGACTTAAAGTTTATGACGCCGCAAGGGAAAGGGAAGTAATTGCAAAAAATCTTTCCCGTCTTAATGATAAAAAACTGGCGCCTTATGTTGAAAATATTTATAACTGCATAATGACCGAAAGTAAGAAAAAGCAGAGCGATTTATCCAAAAAAGAACTTTCTATCGGGTTTCAGGGAGTTAAGGGCAGTTTTTCGCACGAGGCATGCTTAAAATATACCTCTGCAAATAACGACATTAAATATACTACCGAGAATTTTAATACTTTTGACAGCCTTTGCAATGCGCTTTTAAACGGCGATATTGACAGAGCAGTAATACCGTTTGAGAATTCTTCTACCGGCCCTGTTGTTGACGTGTACGATTTGCTAAGCAAATATAACTTTTATATTGTTGGCGAGGTATACGTTAAAGTAAACCATAACCTTATGGTTAAAGAGGGAACAGATATTGCCAATGTGCGTGATATTTATTCTCATCCTCAGGCGTTTATGCAGTGCAGAGATTTTTTAAATCAGCACAACTACAAACAAATCCCGCATTTTAATACTGCCGTAAGCGCTAAGTTTGTAAGCGAGAGCGACAGAGACGATATTGCCGCTATTGCAAGTGAGGCTGCTGCAAAGTTGTATTCGTTAAAGATTATAGAACACGATATTAACTATAATGCGAATAATGTAACAAAATTTATTATTCTGTCGAACGAAGCGAGGGAGAAATCCGATTGCAATAAGATAAGCATTATTGTATCTATAGAGGATCGTCCCGGTTCACTTGCAGATTTCATTGAACTTTTTAAAGGAACGGGAATTAATATGACAAAAATCGAGTCACGTCCCGATATAGGCAGTCCCTTTAAATATATCTTTTTTATTGACTTTATGGGTAATGTTTTAGATAATAAAATCGCCGATTTTATTGAAAAGTTAAGAACAGAATCAAACGAATTCAAATATCTTGGTAACTACAGAGCGTATTGAGGAGTGATACTGTGGCTAAATACGGTTTAATAGGCGGAAAACTCGGTCATTCTTATTCTATGGGTATACACGAAAAGTATTTTGCCGCCATCGGCGAGGAGTCTGCATACGCACTTATTGAAACGCCGGCAGAAAATCTTAAACAAACTTTAGAAAATCTTGCAAATGAAGGTTACCGTGGAATAAACGTTACCATACCGCACAAAAAAGCGGTTATGGAGTTTTTAGACGATATCGCCGCCGAGGCAAAGGATATTGGCGCAGTAAACACTATTAAGTTTGAAAACGGAAAACTTTTCGGGTTTAATACCGATTACTACGGCTTTGGTAAAACTCTGGATAAATTCGGTATTGATATATCAGGCAAAAAAACATATATACTCGGTACGGGCGGTGCGGCAAATGCCGTTTCTGCATATTGCCGTAATAACGGCGCTGAGGTTATATTTGTATCACGCACACCGTCAAACAACGCAATCGGTTATGATGAACTTAAAAATGTACCTGCAGCAGGTGTGCTTATAAACTGTACGCCCGTTGGTATGTATCCTGATACAGATGCCGCACCTGTAGAGTGTGTAGACGGATTTGATGCTGTGGTGGATTTAATATATAACCCCACAAAAACAAAACTTTTAAAAAATGCCGAAGAACACGGCATTAAGTCAGTAAATGGTATGTATATGCTGGTGGCGCAGGCAATTTGCGCCGAGGCAATATGGCACGATACAGATTTTGACGAAAATATTATTGACGATGTATATACGCAGGTTTTAAATAAGATGGAGGCGAACTGATTATGAAAATTATGCTAATAAACGGAGTTAATTTAAACTTTGTGGGTATCCGTGAAAAAGGTATTTACGGAAATAAAGATTTTAACTCTATCTGCAAAGATGTAAAAAAATACGCAGATGAAAAAGGTGTGGAACTTACACTTTTCCAGAGTAATTGCGAAGGCGAAATAGTAGATTGCCTGCAAAAAGCCTATTTTGAAAAATATGATGGTGTTATCATAAACCCCGGAGCACATTCGCACTACAGTATTGCTATATATGACGCAATAAAAAGCATCAGCCTGCCGTGTGTGGAGGTACACCTTTCAAATGTTCACGCAAGGGAAGATTTTCGTAAAAACTGTGTAACTGCCGGTGCTTGCTCAGGCCAGATATGCGGCTTCGGCGAACTTGGATATAAAATGGCTATAGACGCATTGGTGGCGCAGGCAAAATGAAAAACATATATTTGATAGGTATGCCCGGTTGCGGTAAAAGCACTATAGGCAAAAGTATTTCCAAGGAAATAAACAGAGAATTTATCGATTTGGATGTGTATATAGTTGAGCAGACCGGAAAGAGTATAGCAGAACTTTTTGAGGTGGGAGAGAGCCATTTTCGCACTTGCGAAACGGAGTGCCTGAAAAAAGTTAGTGATATGGATAATATGATAGTTGCCACCGGAGGCGGCATAATAGAAACTTCGGGTAATGATGAAATTATGCACAGCAGCGGCACGGTGATATTTATTCACACAACACCTGAAAAGATAATGGAAAATTCCACTTTAGACGGAAGACCTTTGCTTGCGGAAAATAAAAACAGAATATTTGAGCTGTTTGAAAGACGGTACGAAAAGTACAAATCTGCCGCTGATTATATTGTGGATAATATGGGCGATATAAAAGACACATTAGATAAAATAAAAGACCTGAATTGCTGATAACAATTCAGGTCTTTTTTCAGTTTTTGTATAACGATTTTAATAATTCAATTTCTTTTGCGTATCCGTCAAGTTCGTTAGGCGTTTCCAGTAAAAACGGTAATTCTTTTAATTGCGGATGATTTATAATGCGTTCAAACGCTTCTAAACCTATACTGCCGTCGCCGATTTTTTCGTGTCTGTCTTTGTGGCTGGAAAACGGGTTTTTGCTGTCGTTTATATGAATGGCACATAATCTTTTAATGCCGATTACTTTGTCAAACTCTTCTAAAACGCCGTCGAGGTTTCCCACAACATCGTATCCGCCGTCATTTACGTGGCAGGTATCTAAGCATACACCTAATTTTTCTGAAAGTTCCACTCTGTCAATAATGGCTTTAATTTCTTCAAACTTGCTGCCGACCTCGCTGCCTTTGCCTGCCATGGTTTCAAGCAGAACAGTTGTTGTAAGTTCAGGTGTTAAAATATTATTTAGCATCTCTGCTATAAGTTCTATGCCTTTTTCAATGCCTTGTCCAACGTGGCTGCCGGGGTGGAAGTTGTAAAGATTTCCCGGAACGTATTCCATACGCATAAGGTCGTCTTTCATAGTGTTATAGGCAAACTCACGTATTCCGGCATCTGCCGAGCACGCATTTAAAGTGTAGGGTGCATGAGCCAAAATTTTAGCAAAGTTATTTTCTTTTGCAAATTCTAAAAACGATTTGATGTCTGCTTCATCAATAGGTTTTGCTTTGCCGCCTCTGGGGTTTCGTGTAAAAAACTGAAAAGTATTTGCGCCGATGGATTTGGCTTCTTTTCCCATATGTGTAAAGCCTTTTGACGCAGAAAGGTGACAACCGATTTTAAACATACCCATTCTCCTTTTTAAATTCCGCAACTGCAGCCATAAGTTCTGTTACAGAGCCAAACCACGACTTTATCATATGGCGCATTATGCCGACTTCTTCATTTTTGGCAAGCAGGCCGAATATAGGCACACCCGAACCGTATGCGGCACCGATTTCAGCCCAAGCATCACAGCCGGACGGACCGATATAAATGAGCAAATCTGCAGTTGTAGCAGAGGTTGAGCAAAAGTCAAATACTTTTTTGCCGTCTTCAGAAGCAATGAACGCAGTAAGTTCTCTTTTTGATAAAAATGCTTCTTCGGGTCTGCCTTCTCTAAGCCACGAGAGAACGAAATCTCCGTTGCTTTCAAGTAACTCTGTAAGCATTTCAACTGCGTGCTGATGCTTCCATGATGCAGCGATGTAAATATTCATAGTATCACCTTTCTTGTTTATAAAAGCAGGATTGCATATGCAATCCTGCTTTTATCTATATAATTTTTTTAAAAAATTATTCAGCCAATC
>JAZSLD010000003.1:0-2968 GCA_045535195.1 Clostridia bacterium
TTTACAACGCTTCTTGGTAATCTTTATTATGTTGACCAGTGCTTGTTTTACATACTAAAAAAAGAACCTTCAGACAAATTCAAAAAGTTTTATCATATAATTGCTGCTCTCGTCGTTTTAATCGGTGCAGTTCTCAGCGCAGATTTGCTGTGGAATATTGCCGATATAACCATGGGGGCTATGGCTATAATCAACATTCCCGCAATATTGATTTTAAGTAAATATGCAATGAGAGCGCTGAACGATTATGACAAACAGCGTAAAAACGGCGGTGAAATTAAATTCCGTGCGCAGGATATTGAACTGCCGCACGATGTGGATTGTTGGAAATAATAGGAGAGAATATATGAAAATTGTTGTACTTGACGCACAGACTCTTGGTGCAGATCTTTCGTTAAAACCACTTGAAGAGTTAGGAGAATGCACTATCTACAAATCATCTGCTCCCGATGAAGTTGCAAATCGCATAGCCGATTGTGAAGTGGTGGTGCTAAATAAAATAAAACTTAATGAATCTAATTTGCATGCCGCTAAAAATCTTAAACTTATATGTGTTGCTGCAACGGGATATGATAATATTGATGTTGCTTATTGCAAAGAAAACGGTATTGCGGTGTGCAATGTGGTTGGGTATTCGTCGCACAGTGTGGCACAGGTTACTGTTGCTACGGTGCTTTCGCTTTTTACGCATATAAGAGAATATAACGGTTTTGTAACAAGCGGAGAATATACTCAAAGCGGTGTTGCTAATAAACTTTCCCCCGTATATCACGAGATTTTTGGCAAAACATGGGGGATAATAGGTTTTGGCAATATCGGCAGGGAAGTCGGAAATGTCGCAAAGGCGCTTGGCTGTAATTTGATTGTGTGCAAGCGCACACCGGAAGACGCCTATAGCTGTGTGGATATTGATACTCTCTGCAAAGAGGCAGATATTATAACAATTCATACGCCGCTTAATGAAAGCACAAAACATTTGATTAACAAAGAACGTCTTTCTATAATGAAAAAAGAAGTTGTTATTGTAAATGAGGCACGTGGGGCTGTTACTGATGAAGCCGCTGTCGCCGAAGCAGTAAAATCGGGTAAAATCGGCGCATTTGGCTCTGACGTATATTCTGTTGAACCGTTTGATGCGGCACATCCTTTTAACGAAATTAAAGACTTGCCGAATGTTTGCCTGACTCCGCATATGGCATGGGGTGCGTATGAGGCAAGAGTTCGTTGTCTTAATGAGATAGTGCTCAATATAAAAGAATTTTATAACGGCGGAACAAAGGGTAGAGTTGATTTGCAATAAATTACTGAAAAGAGGCTAATTTACAATGGATAAAGCGAGAATGTTTGATGCTGAACATTATAACAAAATGGTAAACACACCCGTATCTAAACTGGTTATAATGCTTGGTATTCCCACAACAATAAGTATGCTTATCACAAATATTTACAATATGGCAGACACTTATTTTGTGGGTACTCTTGGCAACAGCGCGAGTGGTGCTGTCGGAGTCGTTTTCGGACTTATGGCGATTATTCAGGCATTCGGCTTTATGTACGGCCACGGTGCCGGAAGTATTATTGCAAGACGTCTTGGTGAGGGTTATTTGGAAAGTGCTCACAAATTTGCCTCTTTAAGTTTTATTTCTGCACTCGTTACGGGCACTGTTATATGCGCTGCTGGTCTTTGCTTTATAAATCCGCTTATGTCGTTTCTTGGCAGTACGGATACTATTTTGCCTTATGCAGTGGACTACGGCAGATACATACTGCTTGCAGCACCGTTTTCCATGGCGAGTTTTGTTCTTAACAATATACTTCGCTATGAGGGCAAAGCCTCTTTGGCGATGATAGGAATAGGTGTAGGTGCAATTTTAAACATAGCCGGCGATCCTCTGTTTATATACGTATTTAATATGGGAATTGCAGGTGCAGGATTGTCTACCGCCTTATCTCAGACAGTAAGTTTTCTTATATTACTTATAATGTTTTTGTCAGGGAAAACCCAAAGTAAAATTTCTTTTAAAAATGCGGCATTTAATCCTGATAAATTTTCTAATATAATCCAAACGGGATTTTCAAGCCTTATCCGCCAGGGGCTTTCAAGTATTTCTACTATGCTGCTTAACAAGTATGCCGGCGTGTATGGCGATGCTGCTGTGGCTGCAATGTCTGTTGTAAACAGAATATCTTTCTTTATTTTTGCTGTTGGTCTTGGTATCGGTCAGGGATTTCAACCGGTATCGGCATTTAATTATGGAGCAAAAAAATATTCACGTGTGCGCAAGGCATTTTTCTTTACTGTTATAACCGGCGAAATACTCCTTGGCATACTTGCTGTTGCCGGAATGTGTTTTTCCGGTGACCTTGTGGGTGTATTCAGAGATGATGCACAGGTTATTGCTATAGGTACAGTTGCACTTAGATTTTATCTTGCAGCATTGTTTTTTCAACCGCTTGCAATATGTTCTAATATGCTTTTTCAAAGTATCGGCAAAAATAAAAAAGCTGCAATGCTGTCAACTTTGCGTAGCGGGCTTGTGTTTATACCGATTCTTGTTATATTGGCGTCTGTGTTTGACCTTACGGGAATTCAGGCAGCACAACCTGTTGCGGATGTTATAACATTTTTTATTACTCTGCCGTTAGTGGTACGTTTTATTAAAAAATTGCCGGATGATGAATAATTTGTGTGCAAATAAAAAAAGATAAAAAATATGGTAGATGTTTGTTGACACTGTTTTGAAATTGTGGTATAATTGTAGAAAATCATGGAAAGGGAAATATCATGAACTGTTTATGTAAGGCAACATCTGCAAATACTTTAGCAACTGGGGCGTTTGATTCGGCACCCGCAGTTGTTGATATTTCAGTTCACGGAATTGGTATTTTTGTTTTTCAAAATAAGTTTTTCACTTTCGGTTTGTGATATTGCTTTTGGCATTTATCCAAACCGTTTTTTTATGACAAA
>JAZSLD010000034.1:0-16221 GCA_045535195.1 Clostridia bacterium
CCTCCGCTGTCTCTACTTTATTTAAAAGCATTGGCTTCATATAGGTTCCTCCATTGGCAATAGCATTAGTAATCAAATGCAGGTGTAATGGTGTCATCTGAACACTGCCCTGACCAAAGGAAATCTGAATCATCAGCCATGTATATATATAAATGAAGATTTTTTGTTTATACTGCTTTATTCCCACCGATAAATATATGCTTTATTTTGGAAGTGATGCTCAAAGGCGCTCCGTCAAAAACCAAAATATCTGCTTTTTTGTTTTGGCGGATACTTCCGTATTCGTTTTCTATTCCTATATTTGCCGCCGCATTTACCGTGATGGTTTCAAGAGCAGTATACTCGCTGATACCCAACCTCATAAGATACGCCGCCGTTAAAGGCAGGAGATTTCCGTTTGATGCAGGGTGGTCGGATATAAGTGCAATGTTAAAACCTTTTTCAATAAGTTTTGCAGGTGTTTCCATAGACAAACTCTTCATTTCAGGCTTGCTGCGGTCTGTAAAGAACGGACCGAGGTTTAAAGGCACTTTATTCTCTTTTAAATAATCTGCCACTTCCAAAGCGTCTGTTGCGTGCTCTATGCTGTATTTCAAACCGAATTCTTTTGCTATACGAACAGCGGTGCATATGTCGTCCGCACGGTGAGCATGGAATTTTGCAGGCAGTTCGCCCTGAACCACCTTTTTAAGTGCGCCGTTGCGAAAGTCGTCGTCTTTGCTGGTTTTTGCATTATAAAGCGCTTCTCTTATCATTGCCGCAATACCCATACGGGTAAGAGGCTCTTTGCCCTTTTTACCATGAACAAGTTTGGGGTTTTCGCCAAGAGAGAATTTCATTGCAGTTTCGGGTGTTATAAGCATTTTATCTGCTATATTTCCATATGTGTGCAGTGTAGAGAACATTCCTGCTATCGGATTGGCACTTCCGGGGCCTATGCAGGCGGTTGTAATACCGGCAGATAAACTTTCGGCAAATGTTACATCACACACATTCATACCGTCTATAGCACGCAGATACGGCGTTACGGGCGAGGTGCTTTCGTTGCCGTCGTCACCCTCAAACGCAAGGGAATCCTCCCACATACCAAGGTGACAATGCGCATCAATAAAACCGGGGGTTACGCTGCCGCCGTCTGCATCTATAACCTCTGCCTCAACATCGGGCACTTCTTTCATACTGCCTACAGACGAAATTCTTTCGCCTTCTATAAGCACATACCCGTTTTCAATAAGACCTTGCTTGTCCATAGTGTAGACATTCGCATTTTTAATAAGTATCATATCTCAGTCCTCGCAATCAGTTATTTATTTTTATTCCGCTTGTGTAATAAACATCGCCGGCACTATATATTATTATATCAACACCGCACTCCTTCGCCATGGCAATAGCCTTGTCCTTGCCCGCTACAAAGCATGCGGTGGAAAGTGCGTCTGCAAGTGTGCCGTCATCCGCCACCACGGTTACGCTAAGAATATCGTTATCGGGATTTTTACCCGTGGCAGGGTTTATAATATGATGGAAATTTGTGCCGTCTTTTTCAAAATATCGCTCGTACCCGCCGGAGGTGACGACAACTTTATCATCTACATTTATTTCGGCAAAAGTGGTTCCCCGCTGTGCGGTGGGGTTTTGCAAGCCAATGAGCCAATCTTTACTGCCGTTTTTACCCACAGCAACAATATTTCCGCCGAGGTCTGCAATAGCAGAGTCTACCCCGTGCGACAGCAAAATTTCACGCACTTTATCGCCGACATATCCCTTGGCAATGCCGCCGAGGTCTATCTGCATACCGTCTTTTGTTAAAGACACCGTACTATCTTGCGAATTTACCAAAACATCTCCGGCAAGGCTGAGTGCATATGCAATCTCGCTATCATCAGGCACATAACCGCCGTTTTTAATATTCCACAAATCCACAATCGGTTTTATGCTGATATCAAACATTCCGTCTGTCAGTTCTTTATATTCAGCAGACTTTTCGATTAGATGCACAACCTCAGGTGAAACCTTGACTTTCTCATAAGCGGCAGATGCATTTATTCTTGACACATCGCTATCAGGCAGATATGCACTTAAAAGTTTTTCAAGACGTAAAATCTCGTCAAAACACGCATCAACCGCTTTTTTATCGTCAGCCTTTATGGTGATGACGGTATCGAGCATATATTCAGTACGTGAATACACGTTGTTGTGCATCTGTGCCGTTATTAATATTACAATAAATGCGCACAATACGGCAGCCATAACTTTTTTCATTTGTTACTCTCCATTTTATATAGTATCTGTATTGTGCAAAACACAAGCATTGCACAATACAGATATTTTTTATTCTTTTTTTAATTCTACACCAAATCGGCACATCTGGCAATAAGCGGATAGCAGTCTGCCTTAATTTGTTCAAACTGTTCAAACGGCAGAGGATTCTGTCCAAGCCCTACTTCCACCGTAAAAGCAGGCAGATTAAATTTATCCAGATACCAGTCTTTATACCCCGAATACGAACTTATACCCGTTGCGGCATCTAATGTATACCCTGACGCATCGGCAAGTTCCTGTGCAAGTTCGGGGAAACCTTTATCCTGAAAAGACCAGTATATAACCTCGCCCTGCGAATGAAATGCAATAGTAAACGGGAACTCCTCGTCAAGAACAAACTCACGTACCGCCGCCGTTTCAGGCTGGTCAAACGGCGCAACACCGGGGTAACGTCTTGGGCCAGGTTTATCGTAGCCTGCCTGACGGGCAATCTCAACATATTCATAGAAAAGAGCATCGTAGTTATGGTTTAAATCAACACCGTTGATGTTCGCCTGCCATACCTGGGAAACGTCCTGCCCTTCTAACATATCCATCACAGACATATACTGCGGATTATCGGGGGTTAAACCGTTTATAACTATATTAACACCGTCGGGGTTTATCATAGGTGCTATATAATAAGTACATTTTCCGTAAAGCCTGCGTGCATCTTCGCCGCCAATCTGTGTGCCGCTTTTGATAGCATCTATATAGTCAACACACCAGTTTGCAAGAAGCGACGCTGTTATCCACTCAAGAGAGTGATGTGCACCATTTAAAAACACTTTTTTATCTCCGCCGCCGATTGCCGCGCAGTAAAGTTCACGTCCCTGAACACTTTTGCCGAACGAAAACACGTTTGCATAGCGCTTATCAAGGCTGTTCATAACTTCTGTAAGTTTATCGTAATCAAAATTATTGTAATCCATTAAAACACCTCCTACATTCCATTATATGTAAAGGTGTTTCTAAATTGCATTATCATTATAACAAAAAATACATCCTTTAGCAATTACATATATATTTTTTCTTGATTTTTTTAACTGCGTGATATATAATTATATAAAAGGAGATGATTTTATGAAACTTATACTGGCAATCGTAAACGATGAAGACGCTAACAAAGTTTTGAGCGAACTTAACAAAGCCGGTTATTCGGTTACTAAACTTGCTACCACAGGCGGTTTTCTGCGCGCAGGTAATGTAACTATGATTATCGGTACTGATGAAGATAAAGTTGACGATGTAATAAAAATCATCGCTGAAAAGAGCCACAGAAGAAAACAGATAGTAACCTCTCCTATGCCTGTAGGTGCTGCAAGCGCTTACACATCATATCCTATTGAGATAGAAATAGGCGGTGCTACCATTTTCGTGATGGACGTTGAAAGGTTTGAAAAAGTTTGATTAAACGACCTTTAGGTCAGGAGAAGTTGGTGACATTCTTTGAAAAGGCTGTCACAAACGATTCTCTCGGCCATGCATATATTATAGAAGGCGAGGCAGGTTCAGGCAAAAAAACACTTGCTGATTATTTTGCCGCATTAGCTGTATGCGCTAAAGGTTGTGCCTGCAGCGAGTGCCGCCAATGCGCACAGACCGAAGCGGGGGTTAATCCGGATATAACGGTTATATCTGCCGAGGGTAAAACCTCTATAAGCGTAGATAAAGTACGGGATTTAATCTCTACCGTTGCATACCGTGCAGTGCACGGCGGCAGACGTGTGTTTATAATTCAAGACGCAGACCTGCTTACACCCCAAGCGCAGAACGCCTTGCTGAAAGTTATTGAAGAACCGCCGGCAGGGGTTGTTTTTCTGTTGCTGTGCAGGCAGAAATCGCAAATGCTGCGTACAATAACATCACGTGCTCAGGTACTGAAAGTATCACCGCTTTCGAAAGAAGTTTTAAAACAGATTGTGCCTCAGTGCGGTGAGTTTGAACTTGCTTATTGCAAAGGCAACGCCGGCAAACTTATGCAAATATGCGCTGATGACGAATTCAAAACTTTTCGTGACGATGCAGTAAAGGCAATCGCCAAACTGTTTACGCATGGGGAAGAAGCCCTTTATGACACAGCAGATTTTTTTGAACAGAACAAAGAACGCAAAGAAGACTTGTTCACCATAATGCTATATGTACTGCGAGATGTTATGTGCAAAAAAACCATGCTGGCAAAATTTATAATAAATGCCGACAAGGCTGATATAATAAACAGCATTTCTTCGGTGCTGTCGCCCGTATCGTGTATGAGAGCAATCGAAGCCATACTGGAAGCAGAACGTGGTATGGGCAAATACGGCAATTATAATCTGGCGGTGCAGACAATGCTTATCCGCTGTAAAAACGCAATGAAAAAGCATCGCTGAAAGGCGATGCGCAGGAGGAAATAAATGATAGATGTAGTAGGTGTCAGATTTACCACTAAGCCTAAAACGTATTATTTCAGCCCGTGTGCTGAAGAAACCGTAAAAGGCGACACGGTTATCGTGGAAACTGCGCGCGGTATGGAATACGGCACAGTGGTAATGGGCAAAAAGCAAATAAGCGACGACCAACTGGTGGCAGAACTTAAACCGGTTCTTAGAAAAGCCACTCAGGCTGACCTTGAGCAGATAGAAAAAAACAAAGCCGACGAAAAAGAGGCTTTTAAAATCTGTGCTGACCAGATTCAGCAGCATAATCTTGAAATGAAACTGGTTTGCACCGAATATATGTTTGACAGAAGCAAAATACTTTTTTACTTTACCGCAGACGGCAGAGTGGACTTCAGAGAACTGGTGCGTGACCTTGCAGGTCTTTTGCGTACAAGGATTGAACTGCGCCAGATTGGCGTGCGTGATGTAGCCAAAATGCTTGGCGGTTTAGGCGTTTGCGGCAGACCTTTCTGCTGCCACAACCATCTGCCGGATTTTCACCCAGTTTCTGTTAAAATGGCAAAAGAACAGGGTATGAGTTTAAATCCGGGCAAAATTTCAGGAACTTGCGGCAGACTTATGTGTTGCCTTAAAAACGAGTACGAGGTTTACGAGGAGCAGAGCAAACTTGTTCCTAATCTGTGGAGTATTGTGCGTACTCCTGACGGCGACGGAGTTGTAACCGCCGCAGATGTTTTAAGGAGCGATGTTACAGTTACTTTCGACAAAAACGGTGTTAAAACAGTTGCGCACTACAAAGCCGCTGATTTAACCGTTCTTAAAAAAGGCAACAAAAAACAGACAGAGATAGAAAACGAGGAAGAATTGGAAAAACTTGAATAAAAATATACGTTTTTTAAAATTCTACTTGATTTTTATATTATTATCTAATATAATATATTTGTCATAAGGAGGTGTTACCAATGGCATATTTTATCAATGATGATTGCATCAGCTGTGGTGCATGCGAAGGCGAATGCCCCGTATCATGCATTTCTGAGGCTGACGGAAAATACCAGATAGATGAAAACGAGTGCATCGAATGCGGTGCTTGCGCAGGCGTTTGCCCCGTTAGTGCCCCCAACGCACAGTAATTAAATCTGACAAATCGGACTAATTGATTTTTGGTTCTGTTTGAATTTTTTCCAATGTATAAAGGAGCAGGCTGCAAAAAGCCTGCTCCTTTTTTTGCGTTATCTGTCCAATAATTCGTCGAGCATACCGCCGATTGCCTTAAACATATTTTCTTTGGTCTTATTCATTCTTTTATGGCATTTGTCGTTGAGGGGATCAACCATCATACCGAATGTTGCCCCCATAACAGCGCCAACTATAAGACCTGTTGTAAATCCTTTGCCACTCATTTGTATTCCCCTCTCTGAAGTAAGTTATTTAAATTGCCCACTCCACTAATATTGTGTCCTCGCCAATGCGTTTTATACACGACCACGGTATAACAATGCCGTTGCACTTGCCGAAAATTTTAATTTTTTCTTTACCGGGCACCACAATCGAGGAGATTTCGCCCGTTTCCGAGTTTATTTCCATATCAAATACATAACCGAGGCATTCGCCGTCTAAAATATTGATTACCTCTTTACATTTAAAATCTGATGCACGAAACATATATATCACCTCGTATGATAGATATGTTTTTTTGTTTTTATTTATTCATATCCTCTGCAAGGAAATAGCCTCTGTCGTGGTGGCACACAGGGCACATTTTAGGTGCGGCAGGACCGTAATGAATATGCCCGCAGTTAGTACACAACCACGCTGTCTGCTCGTTGCGTTCAAACAGCGTGTTATTCTCTAACTTCTGCAAGTACAAAGAAAATTTATCTGCATGGTTTTTTTCGATTTTTGCAATAAGTTCAAACGATGACGCAACAACCGGAAATCCTTCGTTTTTGGCGATTTCGGCAAAGTTTTTATATACGTCTTCGTATTCTTCAAGTTCGTTATGAACTGCCGCTTTAAGATAGTCTTTGGTAGAAGAATAATTATTTACCGGATACGATGCACTTATATCAAAATGAGTATCGTTTACTTCTTTTAAATGGTCGTAAAAAACTGTTGCGTGCGCCTGCTCCTGACACGCCACGTAATTAAAAAGGCTTTCCACTATAATAAGATTTTCTTTTTTTGCCTGCTCGGCAGCCATATTATAGCGGTTTCTTGCCTGACTTTCGCCGGCAAAGGCTCTCATAAGATTAATTTTTGTTTCGCTGTTTGCAAAGTCCATAATAAATCTCCTTTAAATATACTTTTTAACTTGTTTTAACGCTGTTTTTTCAAGACGTGAAACCTGCGCCTGAGATATGCCTATCTCCTGTGCCACTTCCATTTGAGTACGACCTTTATAAAAACGTAAGTTTAATATATGCTTTTCACGGGTGCCGAGTTTTTTCATCGCTTCTTTAAGCGATATTTTCTCTAACCAGTTTTCGTCTACACTTTTTTCGTCACTGACCTGATCTATAACAAATATTGCGTCGCCGCCGTCGTTATAAATAGGTTCGTAAAGCGACATCGGGTCCTGAATGGCGTCGAGTGCCTGAACAACATCTTCCTTTTCTAACCTCAGCGCCTTGGCTATTTCGTCAACCGTGGGGTCCTTTTCATTTTTATTCATCAGTTCTTCACGTACTTTAAGCGCTTTATAGGCAATATCCCTAAGCGAACGGCTTACACGTATTGAATTGTTATCTCTTAAATACCGCCGCACCTCGCCTATAATCATCGGCACGGCGTATGTGGAGAATTTTACGTTATAAGAAGGATCGAAATTATCTATCGATTTCATAAGACCTATGCAACCCACCTGAAAAAGGTCGTCCATATTCTCGCCACGCCCCGAAAAGCGCTGTATAACCGAAAGCACCAAACGCAGATTGCCGTTAATAAATTCCTCACGGGCACTTCTGTCGCCGTTTTTTATTCTTTTAAATAATGCGTCTTTTTCCTCGTGCGTCAGTACGGGCAGTTTGGCAGTATTTACGCCGCAGATTTCTACTTTATTAATCATAAAAAAACCTCCCGCGGAATTTAAGGATTTTGTAAATGTTACAATTCCATTATTCCCTCGGGAGGTATTTTTATGCTGTTTTTGATTGGAAAATTTTGTATTTATTTCTCGCTTCTTCTACGTAATTCTTTAAAAACGCCTATAATGCGCACAGGCAGTTGCTCTATCTCGTCATTTGTATAGAAAAGCGTGTCATAATTAGGGTTTAAGGGTTTTAGCATTATTCCGTTTTTCTGGCGCACAACCCTTTTAAATGTGGCGTCACCACCGTTTATCATAACGGCGCAATCTTCGTTGGTGTTGCAGGTTTCCTGCTGCTTGAGTATTACCACATCGCCGCTGTGATACTCCGGATACATACTGTTTCCTTTAAGTTTAAGGGCAAAATATTTCTCGCCGCCGGCACAGTATGATGAGGGGATTTCCTCGTAATCAAGAATATCTTCCACAGCCTCTATAGGCACGCCTGCGGGGATAAGGCCAAGTACGGGAATTTTTACAAATGCTTCCGCAGCAGATGATATACTTTCAAGTTCTGTCCACCCCATAAGGTAGCCGGGAGAACACTTTAAAACTTTAGCAAGTTTTAAAATGGTATCTTTTTTTATGTTTTGTATTTCGCCGCTTTCGTACCGCTGAATAGTGGCATCACGAAGCCCCACCATAGCAGCCAGTTCTGCCAGAGTGTAGCCTAATTCTTTACGTCTTTTCTTTATAGGAGACACACCATCACCTCTTAAAAATTATAGGTTATCAAGTATACTTTAGCACACAATTACGCCAAATGCAAGAAAAATTTTCAAAATTTCAAAAAAATTACGTAAAAAGTATTGACTTTTGCAAATCAAATATGCTAATATGCACTTACGCAAAACGTAATATTTGTTTTTGCACCATTTCGTTTTGCGTAAGTTTTTCTTTGTCCGATTTCTTTTTACTTTGATAAACAGCAAATTGTGAGCAGACATATTTATAGCTATAAATAAGATGCGGAAAGGTATTTCTGCACAAAACGGAGGACAGCCGATGAAAGACAGAGATTTAACACCCGATACCAAATGGATTATCTGTATGTGGGATATCAAGGGCGACGATGCAAAAGACACAGCAAAATTTTTAAAACGTAGTCTTGCACAGGTCACAAGCATTATAGACGAGTGCAAAGCCAACGGGTACTACGATATGGTGCGCCGCCATATTGAGCATTTTGAAATTGTAAATGCAAGGCGCGCTATAGAGAATTTTGCCTCTATACTCAGAGGACCGCAGGGAGTGACAGAGTATGAACAATGATGAAGTGATTGAAAAGATTATAGCAGAACTTAAAAAGATTGCTTTTACTGATTTCAGCGAAACTGCAAAAATTCTTGATACCGAGGAAAATGCAGACTTCATCCGCAAACTGGCACAGTTTGAAAGTTACTTTCCCTCTATATCTCAGATTAAAGCGGTAAAAGACGGCGTAGAGATAAAGTTTTACGATAAACTCAAGGCACTCGAACTGCTGGGCAAATACGTTAAGCAGCAATCGTGCGATGATGCCGGGGGCGATTTTGACAACCTTATCTCTGTTCTCCAGAGCAAGGCTATTAAAATTTGGGAAGGCGGTGATACAGATTGAATTTACGCAGTTTTCAAACAAGCAGGAAAAAGTGCTGAGTTGGTGGACGGACGCATCGCCATGCAAAGACGCAGACGGCATTATAGCCGACGGCGCAGTGCGTAGCGGCAAAACATTGTGTATGTCGCTTTCGTTTGTGCTGTGGGCAATGCATACATTTAATAATATTAACTTTGCAATGTGCGGCAAAACCGTAAACTCTTTAAAACGAAACGTAATCTATCCCCTGCTGCCGGTACTTAAAAGCCGTGGTTTTAATATCCACGAAAAGATGACCGAGGGGCTTTTAGAAATCTCTTCGGCAACATCATCGAACTGCTTTTATATGTTTGGCGGCGGCGACGAGTCAAGCCGTGAGAAAATTCAAGGTATGACCTTAGGCGGCGTTCTTTTTGACGAAGCGGCGCTTCTGGCTGAAAGTTTTGTTAATCAGGCAGCGGCAAGGTGCTCGGTAAACGGCTCTAAATTCTGGTTTAACTGCAACCCCGAAGGTCCAAACCACTGGTTTAAGAAAAACTGGATTGATGCAGATAAAAATCTTGTATACCTGCACTTTACCATGGACGACAATCTCTCGCTTTCCGAAGAAGTTAAAAACCGATACAGGCGGATGTATTCGGGCGTGTTTTTCAACCGCTTTATCCTCGGTCAGTGGGTTGCGGCAGACGGAGTTATATACGATATGTTCGGCACGGACAATCTGTATAAAGAGTCGGGATGCAATTACGAAAAGTATTTTGTATCTATAGACTACGGCACGCAAAACCCGTGCGTGTATCTTTTATGGGGGCTGCACAGCGGCAGGTGGTACGCCATAAAAGAATATTACTACTGCGGCAGAGAAAGCGGTGTTCAAAAAACCGATTCGATGTATGCAGATGACCTGCAGGAATTTTTGTGCGACATAAACCCTGTGGCGATAATAGTAGACCCGTCGGCAGCGTCTTTTATTGCAGAAATTAAGTCGCGCGGGTACAGAGTAAAAAAAGCACGCAATGATGTAGTGGACGGCATAAGGCTTGTAGGCACTATGCTTTCTAAAAAAGAGATTTTCTTTTCTGATGCTCTTTCAAACACTTTAGCGGAATTTTCTATGTATGTATGGGATACATCCGCCATAGACCGTGGCGAGGACAAACCCCTTAAAGAAAACGACCACGCTATGGATGCTGTGCGCTACTTTTGCTCAACCGTTGCCGCAAAACCCGTAAGGGAAAACAAATCAAGATAAAGGAGCGATAATTTGAATAATTTATCTTACCCCCTTCAAAAAACCGTTATGTCTGAAATAAACGGAATATTTGCACAGAATGTACTGTCGGATTTAACGGAAATACTACGTTTATACTCCTATTATGACGGAGGAGGGCAACTTTGGCAGGCAGATAATAACTTAGACTATACACCCACACGTATGGTTACAAACTTCATTAAAAAAATCATAAAAAAAGAAGCGCGGTTTATGTTTTCACGCACACCGGAAATATGCATAGACTGCCCGTCTGCACCTGATGCCGCCGCCGAAATTCAGCAGTATATAAGAAGCGTGCTTACAGAAAACGAGTTTGCAAAAAAACTTACAATGGCAGGCAGGGATTGCTTTATCGGCAGACGTGTGGCCCTTAAACTGTGGTGCGGCGCAAACGGTGTGGAGATAATGTTCCGTCCGTCTTTTGAATTTATTTATGATACTGAATTTGACGAGTCGGACAGTATGAAAAAAATTGTGTTTTTCTATGGCCTTAATGACGAGAAAGACAAAAAAGACCAGCGTTTCTGGAAACAGAAGTTTGAACTTTGCGGCGGAAGATGCTACATAACAGAGGCCATCTACGACGGCAACGGCAACATAAAAGAAACTATTCACGATTTTGACGACACAGGGCTTGATTTTATACCTGCGTATATAATAGTAAACGACCCTCTTACCGGTGATTTAAAAGGTGAAAGCGACGTTGCCGAACTTATATCAAACCAGAACAGATACAACCGTTTAAAAAGTGACGACGCAGACACGCTGATGTTTCATATGTTTCCCGTTACGGTTGCCAAAAACGCCAGCGGCGACTGTCTTGACAATATGCGCATAGCACCAAACGCAATAATTGATTTGCAGACTGACCAGGCTGCCGACGGTGATGCAGATATTACAAAACTTGAAAGCGGTTTTTCGTACTCAGAAGCGTATGAAAACAGCATCAACCGTGTTAAAGGCGATATGTACGACCTGCTTGACGTTCCTTACATAACAACAGAGCAGTTAAGCGGAGTAATACAAAGCGGAAAGTCTATGAAAGCGCTTTACTGGGAACTTATCTGCAAGTGCGAGGAACGCTGGTGCACCTGGGACAGCGCCATTAAATGGCTGGTAAATGCAATACTTAAAATCAACGACATATACGGTTACAAAAAGTTGCCCAAGGCAGACTTTACCGTTAAAATCGAGCACTTATACCCCATTATGGAAGACGAAGAAGCAGAACGTCAACTCGACCTTGGCGAGGTAACATCAGGTGTTCGCAGCAGAAAAAATTATATAGAAAAGTGGAATGTTTCCACAGACGGCGATGCTGAACTTAAGACAATCGCCAAAGAAAACGATTTATTAAACTAAAAACTACCGCCTGAGTCGGCGGATAACAAATAGACGGCGCAAACGGCAGGACTTGCTGCCAAAAAAGGATATGCGCAAGGGAGGATATTATGATTGAATTTTTAAAACAAGCCTTTGGCGATGCTGTAACAGACGAGATTATAACGAACTTCAAATCCGAACTGGGTAAAAAATTCGTAGCAAAAGCAGACTACAACACAAAGCGTGATGAACTTAAAAATATGCAGTCGGAATTTGATGATTTCAAACTTCAGGCACAGGGTGCTCAGGCTCGTGCCGCAGAGGCGGACAAACTGAGCGAGCAACTCTCTGCCCTGCAGAAGAAGTATGATGAACACGTATCTGTTTTAAACGGCAAACTGGAGCAGGTAAAGTTGGAAAACGATATAAGCGGACTTATAAGACGATGCGGCGGCAAAAACGAAAAAGCCGTGCGTGCGCTGCTTGATTTAAACAGCGACAACCCCATGGAAACTGCTGCGCAGCAGTTGGATTTGCTTAAATCGAGCGACCCGTATTTATTCGATGCCCCCACTCCCGGCGGCACAAAGGGGAACTTCCCCCGTAACGAAGCCGTACAAACGGGCACAATGACCTACTCACAGATGATGCGTATGGAGGCTAATAACCAAAATTTTTAAGGAGGATTTTTTAAATGTCTAATTTTAATGCAAAAGTGTTTAACGGTGAGGTTTTCGGCAAATACGTAAACCAGATACCAAACCTTAAAAGAAACGAACTCGTGCACTCTGGTGCGCTCCGCCCCAGAGCAGAACTTAAAGATATGTTCTCTGAACAGAGTGGCGGATTTTACGGAACAGTACCTATGTTTGCAACCATCGGCGGCGATGCACTTAACTACGACGGCTCAACAGATATCACAGCCAACGAAACAAGCACATTCTCGCAGAGTATGGTAGTAGTCGGCCGTGCAAAAGCGTGGGTTGAAAACGACTTTTCTGCAGACGTTGCCGGTACTGATTTTATGGACAATGTTGCCGTTCAGGTTGCCCAGTACTGGGACGAGATTGACCAGAAAACCATTCTTGCCATTCTGAAAGGTATATTTGCAATGACTGGCGACGAAAACGGCAAGTTTGTAGACGGTCACACTCTTGATATTACAGCAGAGGCAGGCGAAGATGCAAAAGTTGCGGCAACTACGCTCAACACCGCTATCCAGAAAGCCTGCGGCGACAACAAAGACAAATTTTCGCTCGTGTTTATGCACTCTGCAGTTGCAACAAACCTCGAAAATTTAAACCTTATCGACAGACTTAAATACACCGACGAAAACGGCATTCAGCGTGACCTTACACTCGGCACATGGTGCGGCAGAACTGTATTTATTGACGATACTATGCCTGCAGTTGCCGGCGATGACGGCGAGATTTGCTACACTACATATATTCTTGGCGACGGTGCGTTTGACTATGTAGACGTTGGTGCGTCTGTACCATATGCTATGGACAGAGACGAAGCCAAAAACGGCGGCAGAACAACTCTTTATTCAAGACAGAGAAAGATTTTTGCGCCCTACGGCATCAACTTTACAAAAGCCGCTATGGCAACACTTTCTCCTACAGACGCAGAACTTGAATCTGCCAACAACTGGGAGATTGTTAAAAATGCAGACGGCACAGCCGCACTTGACCACAAGGCTATCCCCATTGCACGTATTATCAGCCGAGGCTGATAATACCACAGAGGGGGTAATATAATTGCTTAAAATATTAAAAGCAAATCTCCGTGAGGGCGACTATCCGTTTTTCACGGACGAGGAACTGGAAAGAATTTATACAGATTGCGGCAGGGATATTACAGAGGCAACCTACAGAGCGCTTATTATAAAAGCGGAAAGCGACTCTTTAAAACTTTCTGATATGACGATGGAATCGTCAAGAGCGTACTGGTTGTCGCTTGCCGCAATGTACCGTAAAAACCGTACCGGCTCTGTGAAAAGAGGCGATGCACTATGAAAAAAGCAACTAAATCAAGGATACAACGCATCCTTGAAAAACATTGTGTGCTGCAACCTGCGCAGTTTTTTAAATGTTCTTATGACGAATTCGGTGATATTGCGGGCACGGAGAAGTATGCAGAATACGATTTGTATTTTTCGCAGTTACTTCACAGATACAATCCATACATTGACCTGCGTGTTGACGACGATAATTCCGTACACCGCAGACGCACACCCATGGCGATACTGCCATACGACGAACCGCTTGAAATAAGCGAAAACGACATTATTGTAACAGATGGCAAAGAGTATACCATTACCTTTTTTGAAGATATTAAAGGGTATTACTATCTGCTGTCGCTGCAGCCGAAGCAATAGGAGGACAAATATGATTAAAAAACTGTTTTCTTATCTTAAATCCGCGGGAATAGACGTGTATCTGCCTGCTAAAAAAAGCGGCAAATGCACCGCCGCTTACGCCGTTGTAAAAGAAGAAAAAAGCGAGATGAGCCTTACCGGTAAAAGTGTATACACATATTTTTCGGTAACTGTAATTGCGCCTTTGGAAAATTACAATTCTCTTGAAGAACTATGCTCTAAAGTTAAATGTGCATTAAAAAACACTTCTTTTAAATTCTGTGAAAGCAGCGACGCAGAAAGCGGTGACGATTTTAGCGGATACAAGCGAATTCTTACTTACAGAACATTAAAACCTGCAATATGCACAAAATTATAACAGGAGGGAAATGAATGTCACAAACCATTAAAAATCTTGAAGAACGCGTACTGGCAAACATTGTACGTGCTGAAATAACCGAAGAAGACGAAGGAGGCGCTACATACGTATTTACTACCTCTTCCGAAGCAAGTATAAAGCCTTTTGTAAGCGAGGGGACTGAAAAAATCCACCGTGTTAAAAACACAATTCTGGCTTCACTTCGTTACGAGGATATCCTTTTAGGGTATGAAATCAACCTTGTAAACAACACCTTCTGCCCCGAACTGCTTGCGCTTATTGACGGCGGAACAGTTGAATATGACGAGGCGGACAACTTTGTAAGTTATGCCGCACCCGTAGTTGGTACGGTTACAGAACGCAAAAACCTTACAATAAGCCTATACACAGAAGAACTTGACTGCGACGGCGAAACACTTGAGTATATCAAATTTACATTCAAGCACGCCAAGGGCAAACCTGTGGAATATTCTATCAAAGACGGTGAGTTCTTTGTGCCTGAACTTACACTGCGCTCCAGAGCCAAAACCGGCGAGAGCAGCGTGGCTGTTGAAGCACTTTCAACATTGGATTAATTGATTAATTAAAAAGCGGCGGTGGCAACCACTGCCGCTTTTTTAAAAAAGAAAGGAGTTTAAAATGAACGAATTTTGTACAACTATATCCTCTTACGACGGCAGGGGCACAATAAGCGTTATATTAAAAAGACCAAGCATCTTATCACTTGCTATGGCAGGCAAAATACCAAATCCTCTGCTTGGCGCTGCTACGAAGTTATTTGACTTTGCACCAAAAAGCGAGGCGGCGTCTATAAAGGAAATTGGTCAGGTACTTCATATAATTGCAGAGGCATCTTTGCTAAGCCCAAAATACGACGAGGTAAAAGACGACCTTACAGACGAGCAGTTGATGGAAATTTATCATTATGCCAAGGAGGGTGCCGACGGGCTTGAATACTTTCGTGTCTTCAGAGGAGTTCATAAGGGTAGTAACAACGGCGAAGGCGAACAATCTGGCGGTGAGCAACGTGCTGAGAATTGATGACGGATACTTATCATTTTGCATAGACGAAGCCGCCGCATATGTAATTTCCAGACTTCAGGCGGGCGACAAGCCGATTAAACGTGCAGACAACCGTGAAACGGCTGAATTTTTAAAGAAAGGCTGGTGTTAATATGGAGGTACTTAGTAAAGTTCAGCGTGCCATTGAGAAGGCACGCAAAAAACAAGTGGAAGAATACAAAAAAAGTATTGCAAATATGGAAGAGGACAGCAAACTCTTTTATGAAAATGAACTCAAACGTGCAAAAATAAGTGCAGAGAACTATGCCGCTGTATTGAAAGAGCGCTCGCAAAGATATGCTCAATATGCGCAGGATGTGCTTAGTGTTTCATATATGACCGAAGAAGAACGCTATGCACTCTCACGAGAATATATGCAAAAAAGCGAAGATGCGCTTACAGAGCACATTGAGCGTGTTAAAAAACTTGAACGAGAAAAACTGAACGCCGCCATGGAAAACAGCGTTGATTATGTGTCG